>NZ_LZLU01000033.1:0-29778 GCF_001673415.1 Mycobacterium sp. 1165196.3
GGGCGCCGAGCTCGCGCTGATCGCCGGCGATCCCAACCAGGCGGTGTTCGGCTTCCGGGGCGGTGAACCAGCCGGGCCGCCTGCGGGTCCAGCTGTTGGGCGTCGTCGACCAACAAGACGCGGATCCGGCCGCGTTCGGCGGACAACAGCTCGGCGTCGACGGCGAACGCCTCCAGCGCGGCGCCCACCAGCTCCGCGGCGCCCAACGCGGGCGTGGTCGCCTCCGGCGCGGCCGTGCCCACCGCCGCGCGCAGCAGCATCACCTGTTCGTACTGGCGGGCGAATTGTCCGGCGGCGGTCCATTCCGGCCGCCGGCAGCGACGGCCCAACCGCTCCAATTCCTGGGGGTCCACGCCGCGTTCAGCGCAGCGCGCCAACAGGTTTCGCAGCTCGGCGGCGAATCCCGCGGTACTCAGCGCCGGGCGCAGCGGGGCCGGCCAGGCCGTCGCCGCGCGTGGCCCGTCTTCGAGGTCGCCGGCCAGCAACTCCCGGATGATGGCGTCCTGTTCGGCGCTGGTGACCAGCCGCGGCGGCGCCTCACCGGCCCGCTCGGCCGCGCGTCGCAGGACCGCGTACGCGTACCCGTGCACAGTCCGCACCAACGGCTCGCTGACCGCGGCCCGGCCGGGGCCGGCGGGTCGCGCGCGCAGCAACGCCGTCGTCAGCGCGCTGCGCTCGGCCATCCCGATCCGGCCGGAACCGGTAAGCAGCAGAACCGATTCCGGGTTGACCCCGGCGTCGATCTGGGCGACCGCCGCGTCGATCAGCAGACTGCTCTTGCCGGTGCCGGGCCCGCCGAGAATACGCAGCTGACCGCGCGCACCCGGGTCCAAGACGGTGTGCGCTTCGGGGTCCCACGTGTAGGCCATGACGGCATGACATCACGAGGGTCCGACAGATCTAGCGCGCGACGAACGCGGACTGCAGCAGCCGGTGGTCGAACCCGCCCACCGTCTCCACGGTGACCGCGTACTGGTAGACCGCGACACGGAAGATCTGGCTCAGCGCGGTCGAGATGAACGAGATGACCACGGCGACCGCGAACGTGGCGGCCAGCACCACCAGACCCAGCGGCGCCAGACGCGCCGCGATCAGCGCGATGCCGCCGACCATGCCGCCCACCACGACCACCAGGGTCACCAGAAACGTGACCACCCCGATGGTGGCCGCCCCGGCGGCGCTCTCACCCCAGCGCGACTTGATGGTGTCCACCGAGCGGCGCAGTGACCGAAACGGCCCGGTGCCCTCGAGCGCGATCGCCGGGATGACGAAAAACGTTGCGACGGCCCACGCCGCGCCGACCAGGTCCGCGGCGAGCCTGCCCAGGGTCGGTAGGCGCTCCTCGAGCGCCTTGAGGATCAGCCCGACCGTGGTCGCCACCACCGTCCAACCCAGGATCGGACCGATCCGGCGCGCCGCGGCGGCGATGCCCTCGCCGACCCTGGTGTCCTCGCCGCGCATGGAGCGCACCGCGCAGGCGGCGAGCGCGACGTTGAAGAAGATCGCGATGAAGGTCGACACGTATGCCGTTGCCACGCCCGCGATGTAGTAGGCGGGGTCCTGGTTGTCCACGTGATGGCCGCCGAACACGCCGCGCAGCAACAGCGTCGGCGCCCAGATGGCGATCGTGGCGAGGACGGCGAACAGGGTGGACAGGATCGGGAAGAAGACGAGCGACCGGTCTTTTTTCAGGACCTGCCAGCTCTGCTGCGAAAGCGCCCAACCGCGCCTGATTCTGCCCATGACTGCTCCCGTTGGGAAGTCGAGGTGACCGAGCGGTCAGCGTACCCGGCCACGCCGCCGCCGACTCTTACCCTGGAGGCCGCAGCAGCCGGACAACGAAAGGAGGGGTGCAAGACCATGAACGACGACGAACGCGGCTTTCCCATCGACGAGGCGCCGGAAGGCGACGCGGTGGAACAACGGCGGCCTGTCGATTTTGACGACGAGACCGGTCTGGACATCGATTACGTGGCCGCCGCCGCGGACCGGGAAGCCAACGAGGCCGACGTGATCGAGCAGGCCTACATCGTCTCCACCGACGACGATCGGGAGGACGACGACCGTTAGGGGCCGCCCGCAACCCGCGACCGCGGTGGCTGGCACCATCGACTGGTGACCGCGAAGTTGCATGTACACCGCTACGGCCCGCCGGGTCCGGTGCGGATCCTCGCATTGCACGGGCTGACCGGCCACGGCCAGCGCTGGGAGCATTTAGCCGGCTTGCTGCCCGGGATCGGTATCGCCGCACCGGATCTGGTGGGTCACGGCAGGTCCTCATGGGCAGCGCCGTGGACCATCGACGCCAACGTCGCGGCGTTGGCCGCGCTGCTCGACGAACAGCCCGGCACACCGGTGGTGATCGTCGGCCACTCGTTCGGCGGCGGGCTGGCGATGCAGCTGGCCGCCGTCCGCCCGGATCGGGTGGCGGGGCTGCTGCTGCTCGACCCGGCGGTCGGGCTGGACGGCGAGTGGATGCGCGAGATCGCCGAGGCGATGCTGTCCTCGCCCGACTACCCCGACGCCGAGGAAGCGCGCCTGGAAAAGGTGCACGGTTCGTGGTCGGATGTCGAACCCGCCCTGCTGGACGCCGAGATCGACGAGCATCTGATCGCGCTGCCGGGCGGCCGCTACGGCTGGCGGGTGAGCCTGCCGGCGATGATGTCGTACTGGAGCGAGCTGGCCCGCGAGACCGTGCTGCCGCCCGCGAAGACCCCGACCATTTTGGTGCGGGCCAAGCGCACCACGCCGCCCTATGTCACCGACCAACTGATCGACGCCCTGGCGGAGCGGTTGGGAGCGGATTTCCGGCTGCTGGATTTCGACTGCAACCACATGGTGCCCTACGCCAAGCCCGACGAGGTCGCCGCGTTGACCCGCGAGCTGTTGGAAGCCGGCTGACCGTGGCGCCGGTGACCGACGAGCAGGTCGAGCGGGTGCGTGAGCTGGTCGCCGCGATCCCAGCCGGGCGGGTCGCCACCTACGGCGACATCGCCACTGTCGCAGGGCTTTCCAGCCCGCGCATCGTCGGCTGGATCATGCGGACCGATTCCTCGGATCTGCCCTGGCACCGGGTGATCACCGCGTCCGGTCGACCGGCGCGACACCTGACGACCCGCCAGCTGGAGCTGTTGCGCGCCGAAGGCGTGCTGGCGACCGACGGCAAGATCGCGCTGCGCGAGGTTCGTTACGAGTTTGCCGACGGGCGCTAGAGCACCAGCCGGACCAGCGCGGCGGTGCGGGCCAGGCCGGGGAACGCCTCGGCGGTGGAACGCGGATGCAGCGCGTGGACCGCGAGGCGAAACATCAACGCCCGCAACAACATCTGCGGCCATTCGGGCAGGGCGTTCCAGCGCTCGATGAGCCCGTCGTCGGCCTCTCCCCAGGACAGCGCGTCGATGACAACCACACCGGCCGCCCACGACGCGGGCCGCCAGTACGGGGTGATGTCGGTGATTCCCGGCGCTGCGGTACCGACGAAAAGCACTGTGCCGTAAAGGTCTCCGTGGACCAGCTGGTTGGGGCTCTTGGTCGGCTTGCGCAGGGTGCCCAGCTGCTGGAGCAGCTCCACCGACCGCTCGGCGTCCGCCGTCGCGGGGGCGGAGCGCTCACCCGGGGGCACCGAGGCCAGCGGCCGTTCCTCCCACGCCGCGCGGTCGGCGGCGATGAAGATGTCGACGTCACCCCACGGCGCCGTGGGCCCCTGGGTCAGAAAGCGGGGCCGATCCAGTTTGCCCGTCGCCTCGTGCAGGCGCACCGCGGCCGAGACGACTTCGTCATGGCGGGGCTCGGGCGTCCCGGCCACGAAGGTGTCCGCCCGCCACCCGGATACGACGTAGCGCCCGTCGGTGGACCGCACCGGCCGGGCCAGGCGAACGCCGTCGACGAACAGCGTCTCGCGAACCCGGGCGGACCACGCCGCGCGGGCGTTGTCGGCCACCAGCGACAAGACGACTTCGCCGCACCGCCAGCCGCCCTCCCAGCTGGCGCCCAGATTGACGGGTTTAACTCCGGCCAAACCAAACGCCGACAGCACATGATCCGGCGGTGGCTCGACTGTCACACCGGTACTCTAAACGAGTCCAACAAGCGGTGATCGCTAGCACAGCGGCGGGTCGCCGCAGTCCAAAGGCGTACGGGTCAGTACATGACCATGTCGGGTTGCATCTGCTGCGCCCACGCCACGATCCCGCCCTGCAAATGCACCGCGTCGGCGAAACCGGCCTTGCGCACCACCGCCAGCGCCTGGGCCGACCGCACCCCCGTTTTGCAGTACAACACCGGCAGCCGGTCCTGCGGCAACTTTGCCAGGCCCTCACCGGAATTGATCGACGACTGCGGGATCAGCTGGGCGCCGTCGATGTGCACGATGTCGAACTCCACCGGCTCACGCACGTCGATCAGCGCCAGCTTCTTGCCCGAATCCAGCCAGTCACGCAGCTCGCGCGGCGTGATGGTCGACGCGGCGTCCTGTGCCGAGGGCTCGGGCGCCACGCCGCACAGTTGCTCGTAGTCGACGAGCCCGGTGATCTTTGGCCGCGACGAATCCGACGGGTCCCGGCGGATCGCGATGGTGCGGTAGGTCATCTCCAACGCGTCGTAGATCATCAACCGGCCCAGCAACGACTCGCCGATCCCGGTAATGAGTTTGATCACTTCGGTGCTCATCACCGAGGCGATGGAGGCGCAGACGATGCCCAGCACGCCGCCCTCGGCACAGGACGGCACGGAGCCGGCCGGCGGAGGCTCGGGGTACAGGTCGCGATAGTTGAGCCCGCGTCCGTTGGGGGCGTCCTCCCAGCACACCGAGACCTGGCCCTCGAAGCGGTAGATCGATCCCCACACGTAGGGCTTTTTCGCCAGCACCGCCGCGTCGTTGGCCAGATACCGGGTGGCGAAGTTGTCGGTGCCGTCCACGACCAGGTCATAGCGTCCGAACAACGCCACGGCGTTGGTGGAATCCAGCCGGAACTCGTGCAGCCGCACGTCCACCAACGGGTTGATCGCGGCGATGGAGTCGCGCGCCGACTGCGCCTTGGACCGTCCGACGTCGGCCACCCCGTGGATGATCTGGCGCTGCAGGTTCGACTCGTCGACCACGTCGAAATCGACGATGCCGATCGTGCCCACGCCCGCGGCCGCCAGGTAGAGCAGCGTCGGCGCGCCGAGGCCACCGGCCCCGATCACCAGCACCCGGGCGTTCTTGAGGCGCTTCTGCCCGTCGAGCCCCAGGTCCGGAATGATCAGGTGCCGGCTGTAGCGGGCCACCTCGTCGCCGCTGAGGTGGTCTGCGGGCGCCACCAGCGGCGGCAGCGACGTCGACACTTGCGAAACATCTCCTCGATCGGATTCTCCCCACCATCTCAGCAGGCCGACGGACCGGCGGCAATCAGGCGACGCGCGGGCCGGGTTGGCTCAGCTCACGAATCGGCCGATCGCGACGAAGGCCGCGAGCAGCAGGAGAATCACATTGATCGGCAAAGGTTGCCGCTCGTTACGGGTCAGGTGGACGCGCAGTGCCCCGATCTGGACGATGACCAGGCCGACCGCAGCGATCGGGGTCAGGATGCGGGCGATGCCGGTCGCCTCGGGCAGGATCACACCGAGCGCGCCGAGGATCTCGACCGCGCCAACGGCTTTCACGGCCGCGTCCGAGTTGTCCTTCATCCAGTCGAGCCGGCCCGTTGCCACGAGTTGCTCGCGCGGTCGAATGATCTTGAGCCCGCCCGCGGCGAGATAGACGAATGCGAGCAGGCCCTGCGCCGTCCACAGTGCGATGTTCACGAAAGTCCCCAATCCTTACCATTTGTGTGTAACCACATCGTGTGTCAGCGATGGGGCACCCACAAAAGGCACACCGATGTATGCATCCAGGAAGCAGACTTCGCTATGACGCACATCACAAAGACGACGCGGATACCCGAGGGCGGTGCGGTCCGGGAGGTGCTCGATCGCATCGGCGACAAGTGGAGTCTGCTGGTGATCGGCACGCTGCGCGGCGGACCGATGCGGTTCGGCGGGTTGGCGGAGGCCGTGGCGGGCATTTCGCAGCGGATGCTCACCGTGACGCTCAAACACCTGGTCGAAGACGGCCTGGTCGAGCGCACGGCCTACGCCGAAGTGCCGCCGCGAGTGGAATACGAGTTGACCGAGCTCGGGCGAACGCTGCTACCGCTGGTGATCTCCCTCGCCGAGTGGGCGATGGCGCACCGCGACGAGATCAATGCCAACCGCAGCGGTAGCAAGCGGCGGTCGGTCAGGCGATCGGGTACGGCCAGGGATTGAACCGGCAGGTCTTGCCGTCGGCCTTGACGACGTCGGGGTCGAACTGCGCGGCGTCGTTGTTCGACGTAGAGAACGTCTGCTGCATCATCACCGGCGCCAGGGCGTTCTGCTGCTCGCAGGGCTCGTGGTGCAGGTATCCGATGGCGTGGCCGACCTCGTGGTTGATCACGTACTGCCGGTAGGAGCCGATGTCACCTTCGAACGGCACGGCCCCCCGTACCCAGCGCGCTTCGTTGATGAACACCCGTGCCTCCCGGTTGGCACCGAATACCGGGTTGTAGCAAGAGGTTTCGAGCCGGAATTCGTAGCCGCACCCTTCGCGCACCGTCACCGGCGAGACCAGCGAGATCCGAAAGTCGGGTTTGGCCCCACTGGTTCCGTCGATCCGGATGAACGCGAACTGCGGGTTGTGCGTCCAGCCCTTCGGATTGGCCAGCGTCTGGTCGACCATCTGGGCGAAGGCGTCGTCGCCGCCGAACATCGTCGGGTCGATGCCGTTCTCCACTTCGACGGTGTACCTGAACACCTTGGCGGTGCCCTGCCCGATCTGTGGCGTGGTGCCCGGCACGACGTGCCAGGTCTTGTCGCCCGCTTCGGTGAACGGGCCGCCGTCCGGCAGGGTCCCGGCCGGCAGGTTGGCGTCGAATGCGGCCAGCCCGCGCGGCGGGGCGTCGATGATCGTGGTGCCCACCGCGCCGATGGCCGGCGGGCTCTGGATGGGTTTGTTGGCCGTCGGCATGGGGGCGCCGGTGCCGGTCACCGTCTGGTACATCACCACCGCGGTGAGCACCACCAGGACGGGCAGGGCGTACGCGCGCCACCCGTAGGTGGAGACGAAGCGGCCCAGCCAGGTCTGCTTGCGCCATTGTCGCGGCCGTTCACGGTCGGCCCGGGGTCGTCCGGCTTCCCGCGCGATCGGGTCGCGCAGCGCCCGCAGCGGCTCTCGCCACTCGTCGCGTAGCACCGGCACGCGACCGGTGCCGCGTGGGGGCCGCGGGGACGTCATTTCCCCAGGATTACACAGGCAGGCACCGGCGCCGCCGGTGGCGCGCCCGAATCCACCGTCCGACACCGCTTCTGCCAGCGGCAACGACGGCGATGACGGTCGCATCGACCGGTCGGGTAGTAAGGTCTCTTCCACGGGCTGCGAGCGGTTGGCCCCCATTTTCCGAGAGGGCCGGCCGCCGACAATCAGATGAGGACTCGATGAGCGAACTCGCCAAGGTGCCGGCGCGGCGCGCCGTCAGATCGGCTGACCGCGGTCGGCCGGACGGGGCCGCGGTTTCCAACCGGCGAGGCAACCGGTTGCCCCGCGACGAGCGGCGCGGCCAATTGCTCATCGTGGCCAGCGACGTGTTCGTCGACCGCGGCTACCACGCGGCCGGCATGGACGAGATCGCCGACCGCGCCGGAGTTAGCAAACCCGTTCTGTATCAACACTTCTCGAGTAAGCTCGAGCTGTACCTCGCCGTGCTGGCGCGGCACGTGGAGAACCTGGTCTCGGGTGTTCAGCAGGCGCTGAGCACCACCACCGACAACCGGCGCCGGTTGCACTCCGCGGTGCAGGCCTTCTTCGATTTCATCGAGCACGACAGCCAGGGTTACCGGCTGATCTTCGAGAACGATTACGTCACCGAACCCGAAGTGGCCGCCCAGGTGCGCGTCGCCACCGAATCCTGCATCGACGCGGTGTTCGCGTTGATCAGCGAGGATTCGGGGCTGGACCCGCACCGGGCCCGGATGATCGCGGTCGGTCTGGTCGGAATCAGCGTCGACTGCGCCAGGTACTGGCTGGATTCCGACCGCCCGATCTCCAAGGCGGACGCGGTCGACGGCACCGTGCAGTTCGCCTGGGGCGGGCTGTCACACGTGCCGCTTACCCGCTCCTAGCGCGCCTTGCCGGCGTGTTTGCCGGTTTCGGCGCTGATCCCGAAGCCCACCCGGCGCGCGTCGGCGGCGCCGATCTCCACGTAGGCGATCTTGGCGGTGTGAATCAGGAAGCGGCGGCCCCGCTCGTCGCTCAGCCGCAGCAGGCCCGACGGATCGCTCAGTGCGGCGCTGACCAGATCTTCGACCTCGGCGGGCGTCTGGGCGCTGGCAAGGACCAGCTCGCGCGGACTATCCGTGATACCGATCTTGACCTCCACGGTCACCCCTTCCATGGGTCTTGCAGTCATTCCGCAGCTCTTGAAGTCCCGGCCCTGTCAGCAGCAGGCTAGTGGACGCGGCCGACCCCCACCTCGTCGCATCCCCACACTTCGCGGTCAGCGAAACCGGTCGCGGCCCGATAACGATTCGCTCTCAGGTTGTCTCACCCACCCGCGCGATACCCGATCCGTGTTTTCCCATGGCTAACTTCGGCACCATGGGTACCACGTTGCCGCACCTTGACGACAGGATCCGGGCATACCCCGACGACGACGACGTTGACGACGCCTGCGATACCGATCCCTACCTGAACGCCGACTACAACTGGACGGGCTGGCCCGCCGACTCGCGCTGGCGCCCCGCCACCGCGATCGTCGGCGCGGTGGTCGCCCTGGGCGCCATCGCCACCGCCGTCATCATCAACAGCGGCGACAGCGCGTCCACCAAGGCCACGCTGGGCGCCCCGGCTCCCCACCCGGTGACCTCGGCACCCGCGACCACCAAGGCGTCCGTGCCGCCCAGTTCGTCCCCGGGCCCCGCGCAGTTACCGGCCGAAACCTTCACGACGGTCACCACGCCCAGCGCCGCGCCCACCGCGCCGCCGACGGCGGCCGCGCCCACCGTCGCGCCGCCGCTCGCCGCGGCACCGCCGACGGCCGCGGTCGATCCGCGCACCGTCGTCTACAGCGTGAACGGAACCAAGCAGCTGCTGGACCTGGTGAACATCGTCTACACCGACGCGCGCGGCGTGCCGCAGACCGAGTTCAACGTGTCGCTGCCCTGGTCGAAGGTGGTGGTGCTGAACCCGGGTGTGGAAACCGAATCCGTGGTGGCGACCAGCTTCTACGGTCGGCTCAGCTGCTCGATCTTTAACGCCGCCGGTCAGCGGGTGATCGCCTCGGCCAACACCTCGAACATGGCGACCTGCGCGCGCTGAGTTAGCTGAGTTTGATGGCCTCAGCTCAGGCCGAGTTCGTGCATGCGCCGGTCGTGCGTCTGCTGCATCCGGTCGAAGAAGGCGTTGAGCTGGCCCAGCCCGCCGGCGCCGGCCATCACCAGGTCCACCAGCTCGTCGTGGTCGGCCAGCAGGTACTGGGCCTGGGTGATCGCTTCGCCGAACAGGCGGCGTGACCACAGCGCCAGCCGGCTGCGCTGCTTGCCGCTGGACGTCACGGCGGCGCGCACCTCGGCGACGACGAACTGCGAGTGCCCCGTTTCCGACAGCGCCGCGCGCACCACGTCGGCAACCTCGTCGGGCAGCCGGTCGGCGATCTCCAGGTACAGATCGGCCGCCAGGGCGTCGCCGACATACGTTTTCACCAAGGCCTCCAGCCACGTGCTGGGCATGGTCAGCCGGTGGTAGTTCTCCAGCGCAGAGACGTATTTCGACATCGCCGACACCACGTCGACGCCGCGGCTTTCCAGCGCGTCGCGCAGCTGCTCGTAGTGCTGCATCTCGGCGGCGGCCATGCTCGCCATCGATATCCGTCCGCGCAGGTCAGGGGCCATCCGCGCCTCGTCGGTGAGCCGGTAAAACGCGGCGATCTCGCCGTAGGCCAGGACCGCGAACAGCTCGTTGACACCCGGGTGATCGGCCGACAACCGCGGGGCGGGTGAATCGTCGATTCGGTCGTCGGCCAGATCGGTTTCGGAGGGCTCGCAGGAGGGCCGGGTCATGGCAACACTGTAGTCGGCTGACGTAGCGCGAAATGGGAGCCAGCTGTCGACCAGCTATCATGTAGGTAGATGGCGGCTGTATTCATGCCAGATTTTGTTTTTCAAGCCGCTATCGGCGAAATGTGCGTGCACAGCTGGCCCGCCCTAACTGGGCCCTCCCAGACTGAGCCAGGGCCGGCGACTCGGCGACGTATTCGGAGTCGGAACTCGTGCGCGCGTGACCGCGACAGAGAAATACCGACACAACCCGATACGTCACCGAAAGGCTACTTACCCACGCATGACTGCACCCACCAGCACAACTGAACTGACCCCCCAACCGACATTTGCGCAACTCGGCGTCCGCGACGAAATCGTGCGCGCCCTCGCCGAAAAAGGGATCGAAAGCCCTTTCGCCATCCAAGAACTGACCCTGCCCATGGCGCTTGCCGGCGACGATCTGATCGGCCAGGCCCGCACCGGCATGGGCAAGACCTTCGCCTTCGGCGTGCCGCTGCTGCAGCGCATCACCGCCGGCACCGCCGCCCGCCCGCTCAACGGCACCCCGCGGGCGCTGATCGTGGTGCCCACCCGGGAGCTGTGCCTGCAGGTCACCGATGACCTGACACTGGCGGCCAAGCACCTGACCGCCGATGAGGGCCGACCGCTGTCGGTGGTGCCGATCTACGGCGGTCGCCCCTACGAACCGCAGATCGAGGCGCTGCGCGCTGGCGCCGACGTCGTGGTGGGCACCCCGGGCCGGCTGCTCGACCTGAGCCAACAGAACCACCTGCAACTGGGCGGGCTGTCGGTGCTGGTGCTCGACGAGGCCGACGAGATGCTCGACCTCGGCTTTTTGCCCGACATCGAGCGGATCCTGCGCCAGATCCCGACCGACCGGCAGTCGATGCTGTTCTCGGCGACCATGCCGGACCCGATCATCACGCTGGCCCGCACCTTCATGAACCAGCCCACCCACATCCGGGCCGAAGCGCCGCACTCGGCGGCCACCCACGACACCACCGTCCAGTACGTCTACCGGGCGCACGCCCTGGACAAGGTCGAACTGGTCAGCCGCGTGCTGCAGGCCGAGGGCCGCGGCGCGACGATGATCTTCACCCGCACCAAGCGCACTGCGCAGAAGGTGGCCGACGAGCTGGCCGAGCGCGGTTTCGCGGTTGGCGCGGTGCATGGCGATCTGGGGCAGGTCGCCCGCGAGAAGGCGCTGAAGGCCTTCCGGTCCGGGGAGATCGACGTGCTGGTCGCCACCGACGTCGCCGCCCGCGGTATCGACATCGATGACATCACCCACGTCATCAACTACCAGATCCCCGAGGACGAGCAGGCCTACGTGCACCGCATCGGCCGCACCGGCCGCGCCGGCAAGACCGGTATCGCGGTCACCCTGGTGGACTGGGACGAGCTGCCCCGCTGGGCCCTGATCGACAAGGCGCTGGGGCTGGATTCCCCCGAGCCCGCCGAGACCTACTCCAACTCTCCGCATCTGCGCGCCGAGCTGAACATCCCCGCCGAGGCCGCCGGCAGAGTGGGCGCCGCCCGCAAGCCGCAGGGCCAGCGCCGCAGCAGCGACCGCGACGGCAAGAAGCCGGAGCAGAATTCGGAAAGGCCCGCGCGCCGCTCCGGCACCCGGCGGCGCACCCGCGGCGGCCAGCCCGTCGCCGCGCACCCGTCGGGCAATGGGGCGGCCAGCAGCAACGGCGACGCCGCCGCGGAAACGCCGGCCGGCTCGCCCCCGGGCAACGCCGGCTCCACCCGGCGCCGCCGCCGGCGTCGCAAGCCCGCCGAAGGCCAAGCCGCCACCGCAGCCGCCGCCCCGCAGAGCAACTAACAACACCCGCACCGCCGCATGGTCAGACCCGAGCGTCGCACCAAGGGCGACCTGCTCGCCGCCGCGGCCATCGCGGTCGCGGTCGCCGCGGTCGCGGCATTGATCTGGTGGACCAGCGACGCCCGGGCCACCACCAGCCGACCCGCGGCCGTCCCCGCACCCAACCCGACCCCGGCCAAGCAGGTGCCGGCCGGCCTCAAGCAGCTGTGGAGCGCCGCGAGTCCGGCCACCACGGCCCCGGTGGTCGCGGGCGGGGAGGTCGTCACGGGTGCGGGCCGCCGGATCGACGGGCGCGATCCCGACAACGGCCAGTCCCGCTGGAGCTACGCGCGCGACATCGACCTGTGCGGGGTCACCTGGTTGTACCGCTACGCCGTCGGGGTCTACCGCGACGAGCGCGGCTGCGGGCAGGTCAGCACCCTGGACGGCTCCACCGGTCGCCGGGGGCCGGCCCGCAGCGGTTACGCCGATCCGCGGGTGCGGCTGTCCTCCGACGGCATGACGGTGTTGTCGGCCGGTGACACCCGGCTGGAACTGTGGCGCTCGGACATGGTCCGGATGCTGGTGTACGGCGAGACCGACGCGCGGGTGAAGCCGTCGACGCGCGGACTGCACTCCGGTTGCCGACTGATCTCGGCCGCGGCCAGCTCGCAGGCGGTCTCGGCGCTGGAGAGCTGCGCGAACCAGGCCGACCTGCGGTTGGTGCTGCTGCGCCCGGGCAAGGACGACGACGAACCACAGCAACACCTGGTCGCCGAGCCGGGCATCGCGCCCGATTCGGGCGCCCGGGTGCTGGCCGTCGCGGAGAACACCACCGCGGTGTACCTGCCGGCGCCGCAGCCCCGGGTCGACGTGATCGACGAAACCGGCGCCACCGTGTCGAGCACCCCGCTGCCCAAGCCGCCGTCGCGCACGTCGGCCGTTTCCCACCCCGGCAGCCTGATCACCTGGTGGACCGGCGATTCGCTGATGGTCTTCGACGCGAACACCGTGGCGCTGCGCTACACCATCGCCGCGGGCGACAAGACGGCGCCGTTGGGGCCCGGCGTGATGATGGCGGGCCGGCTACTGGTGCCGGTCACCGGCGCGATCGGCGTCTACGACCCGCTCAGCGGCGCCAACGAACGCTACATTCCGGTCGACCGCTCGACCAGCGCCCCGCCGGACGGCAAACCGGTGTTCCCGGCCGTGATCGGGTCCCGGGTTCTCGAGCAGCGCGGCGACACGCTGGTCGCGCTGGGCTGACCGCGGCCGCGGCTCTTGCCGTCGAGTGTGAATCGTTGGCCTTCGGTGTGAATCCGCGGCGGCGACACGCCGATCGGGCCCGCCGCCAGTGCACAGTCAACGCCGTCAGCTCACACTCAAAGCCGCGCTGGGCTGACCCCGGCCGCTTACACCTCGACGGTGAACGTCGGCAGCGGCTTGCCGCTCTTCCAGTGCTTGAGCAACGCTTGCGCCAGCTCGCCGTAGGCCACCGCGCCCTTATTCTTGCGGCCGGCCATCACCGACGAGCCCGAGGCGCTGGCCTCGGCGAACCGCACGGTCCGCGGGATCGGCGGGGCCAGCACCGGCAGGCTGTAGCGATCGGCGACGTCGAGCAGCACGTCGCGGGTGTGGGTGGTGCGCGAGTCGTACAGCGTCGGCAGGGCGCCGAGCAGGCGCAGCTCCGGGTTGGTGATCTGCTGGACGTCGGCGACGGTGCGCAGGAACTGGCCGACCCCGCGATGCGCGAGGGTCTCGCATTGCAGCGGCACGATGACCTCGTCGGCGGCGGTCAGCCCGTTGAGGGTGAGCACGCCCAGCGACGGCGGGCAGTCGATGATCACCACGTCGAAGTCGTCGCCGAGTTTGGCCAGCGCGCGCTTGAGCGCGTATTCGCGGCCCGCCCGCATCAGCAGCATCGCTTCGGCGCCGGCCAGGTCGATGTTGGCCGGCATCAGCGTCATTCCCTCGGCCGTCTCGACCAGGGCGGCGTTGGGCTCGACGTCGCCGAGCAGCACCTCGTGCACGGAGACCGGCAGCTTGTCGGGGTCTTGCCCCAGCGAGAAGGTCAGGCAGCCCTGCGGATCGAGGTCGACCAGCAGCACCCGCTTGTTCTCGTCCACCAACGCCGCCCCTAGCGACGCGACCGTGGTCGTCTTGGCGACACCGCCCTTTTGGTTGGCCACCGCCAATACCCGTGTCTTACTCACCGGCGCCGCCACCTCATCGCTGTCTCCCCACCTGCCTCGTCGCGTGCGGTTTACAGTGCCATCCTGGCATGTTCGCCCGCCGTGCGCTCCGGCCTGAGCAACCACCGCGAGTCGTCCGGCAGAATCGGTCGATATGGGCTTGCACAATCACCGTCTGGTGCTGCTGCGCCACGGCGAGACCGAGTGGTCGAAATCCGGCCAGCACACCGGCCGCACCGAGGTCGAGCTGACCGAGGCCGGCCGTACGCAGGCCGAGTTGGCCGGCGGGGTGCTCGCCGAGCTCAAACTCGTTGACCCGCTGGTGATCAGCAGCCCGAGGCAGCGGTCGCTGACCACCGCGCAGCTGGCCGGGCTGACCGTCGACGAGGTGACCGAGCTGCTGGCCGAGTGGGACTACGGCTCGTACGAGGGCCTGACCACGGAGCAGATCCAGGAGACGGTGCCCGATTGGCTGGTGTGGACGCACGGCTGTCCGGCCGGTGAGACGGTCGCGCAGGTCAGTGAGCGCGCCGACGCCGCCGTCGCGACCGCGCTGGAGAACATGCAAGCGCGCGACGTGGTCTTCGTCAGCCACGGTCACTTCTCCCGCGCGGTCATCACCCGCTGGGTCGAACTGCCGCTCGTGGAGGGTAGCCGGTTCGGCATGATCACCGCGTCGGTCGCGGTCTGCGGTTTCGAACACGGGGTGCGCCAGTTGCGGGCGCTCGGATTGACCGGTCAGTGAATCGCGAAGACGACGATGCGCGCCGCGCGGCGGCGCGAGACGGGGGTCCCCCCAGCCGCGAAGCGGCTAGGGGGCGAGTCGAGCAGCGCAATCACGAGCCGCCGTTCGCGCTGTGCGGGCCGGCGCGGACCCTGATTGCCGACGGGGTGCGGCACCGCTACCGCGACGTGGGCGCCGCGCAGGCCGCGCTGCGCTCGGGTGAGGCGCCGATTGTGTTGGGGGCGTTACCTTTTGACGTCACGCGCCCGGCCGCGCTGCTGGCACCCGAGGCGGTGACCGCCACCGATGGGCCGCCGGACTGGCCGGCCGGCGCGCTGCCGCCGGTGCGGGTGGCGCGAGCCATTCCGGCGCCGCCCGACTACCGGGACCGGATCCGCCGGGCGTGCGAGCAGCTCGCCGCGGACGACAACCCGCTGCACAAGGTGGTGCTGGCGCGGGCCCTGCGGCTGGTCGCCGACGCACCGTTGGACGCCCGGGCGATCCTGCGCCGGCTCATCGCCGCGGACCCGGCGGCCTACGGCTACCTGGTCGATTTGAGCGCCGCCGGCGAGGAGTATGCCGGTGCGGCGCTGGTGGGTGCCAGCCCCGAACTCCTGGTGGCGCGCCGCGGCGACCATGTCGAGTGCCGGCCGTTCGCCGGCTCGGCCCCGCGCGCCGCCGACCCGGACACCGACGCCGCCAACGGCGCCGGGCTGGCCGCCTCGGCGAAGAACCGGCACGAGCACCAGCTGGTCATCGAGAACATCAGGACCGCCCTGGAGCCGCTGTGCGACGAGCTGTCGATCGCGGCCGAGCCGCAGCTGAGCAGCACCGCCGCGGTCTGGCATCTGTGCACGCCGATCGCCGGTCGGCTGCGTGAAACATCAACGACCGCAATCGATCTGGCGCTGGCTCTACATCCCACCCCGGCAGTCGGCGGGGTGCCGACCAAGGCCGCGATGCGGCTGATCGCCGAACTGGAGGGCGACCGCGGGTTCTACGCCGGGGCGGTGGGCTGGTGTGATGCCCGCGGCGACGGCCTCTGGGTGGTGTCGCTGCGCTGCGCGCAGCTGTCGGCCGACCGGCGCGTCGCGCTGGCCCGGGCCGGTGGCGGTATCGTCGCCGAGTCCGACCCCGACGACGAAGTCGCCGAGACGACAACGAAATTCGGCACGATCCTCAACGCCCTGGGAGTCGAGCGATGAGCCCAAACATCCGGCGGGCGTCGCAGCGGGACGCGGCCGCCATCACCGAGATGATCTACGCGCTGGCCGAATTCGAGCACGCCGTCGATCAGTGCACGGTGACCGAATCACAAATCGCGGCAGCCCTTTTCGGTGACCCACCGACGGTGTACGGGCATGTGGCCGAGGTGGACGGCGAGATCGCGGCGATGGCGCTGTGGTTCGTCAACTTCTCCACGTGGGACGGGGTGGCGGGCATCTACCTGGAAGACCTGTTCGTGCGGCCGCAGTTCCGCAGGCGCGGGCTGGCCCGCGCGCTGCTGGCCGCGCTGGCCGCCGAATGCGTGCAGCGGGGCTACACGCGGCTGTCCTGGGCGGTGCTGAACTGGAACGCCGACGCCATCACGCTCTACGACGGGATCGGCGGGCAGCCGCAGAACGAATGGACGACCTACCGGCTGTCCGGGGCGTCGTTGGCGCGACTGGCGGAATCGCCCTGAGCGCCGGCGGCCCAGCGCACGGCGGCGGGGCTGAACAGCAATCCCAGCACGACCAGCGCCACGCCGCCCGCCGGAATCCCGAACCCCGGTTGGTGTGACCCGACGGCCAGGTACCAGGCCACCGGCAACAGCAGCAGCTGGGTGATCACGGCCAGCCCGCGGCCCCAGCGCCTGCCGCGGATCAGCGCGCGCCCCGCGGCGATCACGGCGGCACCGACCAGGACGAACCAGCCCGCCGTCGCCAGGCCGTTGACCACCTGCTGATCGGCTCCGGCGATCCCGCGAACCACCAACACCACCGCCACGATCAGCGCCGCAACCCCCTGCAGCACAACGATCAGGCCCGCGCGGCGAACGGCGGTCGGGGTGGCTGGCGGCGTCACAGCGTCAGCGTAGTCAGGGCGGCCGCCCGTTCCCCCACAGCGTGGCCTTAGGCGGCCCGCCTAAGCTCGTGCTTCATGCGGGCCGTGCTGATCGTCAATCCCACAGCAACTTCCACCACTCCGGCCGCGCGCGATCTGCTGGCCCACGCGCTGAAAAGCCGCCTGCAGCTCAGCGTCGAGCACACCAACCATCGGGGTCACGGCACCGAACTCGCGCAGAAGGCCGTGGCCGACGGTGCCGACCTGGTGGTCGTGCACGGCGGCGACGGCACCGTGAGCGGGGTGGTCAACGGCCTGCTGGGCCCGCCCGGGCCGCTGCCCGGCGGACCGGTGCCCGCGGTCGCCGTGGTTCCCGGCGGGTCGGCCAATGTGCTGGCGCGGTCCCTGGGCATCTCCACGGATCCGGTCGCGGCCACCAACCAGCTGATCCAGCTGCTCGACGACTACCAGCGGCGCGCCATCTGGCGGCGGATCGGCCTGATCGACTGCGGCGAGCGCTGGGCGGTGTTCAACACCGGCATGGGCGTCGACGCCGAGGTGGTGGCCGCGGTCGAGGCCGAGCGGAACAAGGGCGGCAAAGTTTCGGCATGGCGCTACATCCGCGCCGCGGTGCCCGCCGTCTGGGCCTACACCCGCCGCGACCCGATGCTGACGCTCGAACTTCCCGGCCGCGAACCCATCACCGGGGTGAGCTTCGCCTTCGTGTCGAACTCGAGCCCGTGGACGTTCGCCAACGAACGGCCGGTGTGGACCAACCCCGGCTGCAGCTTCGAGTCGGGCCTGGGGGTGTTCGCCCCTACCACCATGAAGCCGATCCCGACCCTGCGAATCGTGCGGCAGATGTTCGCCAAACGGCCCGCATTCAACTTCAAGCACCTCATCACCGAGGACGACCTGCCGAGCGTGCGAGTTACCTCGACCGGGGGCGCGGTCGCGTGCCAGTTCGACGGCGATTACCTCGGCGTGCGCGAAACCATGACGTTCAAAGCCGTCCCGGACGCGCTGGCCGTGGTCGCCCCTCCGCAACAGAAACGGCACTGAGCTGCGGTAATGCGATGCAGCGACCCGGGTGTGGGGAAAATTACCGGTCAAGTGGCCCATGGAGTGTAGTACAACGGAGTAAGGGCTTGGCTACGAGTTGATCAAAGTGAGATAGCCCACGAGCGAACTCACACTATTGACATCTGTTGAGCCTGTGAAACGATCAAAAGGTTGCATGCAGAAATTTACGCAGGAGTCCGGACTCCTTTTCTTCTGCACGCGTTAAACAGCCGAAGAAAATGGCCGTGCGCCTTGCTGCGCACTCAGTGAGGAGTAAAGACGTATGGATTGGCGCCACAAGGCGGTCTGTCGTGACGAAGACCCGGAGCTGTTCTTCCCGGTAGGGAACAGCGGCCCGGCGCTCGCGCAGATCGCTGACGCGAAACTGGTCTGTAATCGGTGCCCGGTGACCACAGAGTGCCTCGGTTGGGCCCTGAACACGGGCCAGGACTCGGGCGTCTGGGGCGGCATGAGCGAAGACGAGCGGCGCGCACTGAAGCGTCGCAACGCCCGGACCAAGGCCCGCAGCGGGGTTTAACCCAGATAACGCAAACCGTGCGGCCTCGACGAAAGTCGGGGCCGCACCTTTGCGTGCGGGTGCGCCGCGCGCCTACAACAGCAAACGGGTGCGCCGGCCGATCGGCACGCGCAGCACCACATCGGTGCCACGGGCGGGCGCCTGACGCATGCCCAGGGTGCCGTCCAGCTCGGCCGACACCAGGGTTCGCACGATCTGCAGCCCCAGGCTGTCGGAGGTCTCCAGGCTGAATCCCTCCGGCAGCCCGCGACCGTCGTCGTGCACCACCACGTCGAGCCAGCGCGCCGAGCGCTCGGCGCGGATCGTCACCGAGCCCTCCTCGACCGCCGGGTCGAAGGCGTGTTCTATCGCGTTCTGCACGAGTTCGGTGATCACCATGATCAGCGCGGTGGCCCGGTCGGAGTCCAGCACGCCCAGGTCGCCGACCCGGTTGATGCGGATCGGCCGGTCCACGGACGCAACGTCGTTCATGATCGGCAGGATCCGGTCGATCACCTCGTCGAGGTTGACCTGCTCGTCCACCGACATCGACAGCGCGTCGTGCACCAAGGCGATGGACGATACCCGGCGCACCGACTCGATCAGGGCCTCGCGCCCCTCGGCGTTGACCGTCCGGCGGGCCTGCAGACGCAACAGCGCCGCCACGGTCTGCAGGTTGTTCTTCACCCGGTGGTGGATTTCCCGGATGGTGGCGTCCTTGGAGATCAGGGCCCGGTCGCGGCGCTTGACCTCGGTGACGTCGCGGATCAGCACCGCCGCGCCGGCGCTGGCCCCGTCGACCATCAACGGCAGCGTGCGCAGCAGCACGGTGGCTCCCCCGGCGTCGACCTCCATGCGCATGCTGCGCCCGCCGGCGACCAGATCGCGCACGTGCTCGGCCACCTCCTGCGCCTCGAACGGGTCGGAGATCAGCGGGCGGGTGACCTCGATGAGGTTGTGCCCCTCCAGCTCGGTGGTCAGGCCCATCCGGTGATACGCCGACAGCGCGTTGGGGCTGGCGTAGGCGACGACGCCGTGCACGTCGAGGCGGATGAAGCCGTCACCGGCCCGCGGGGTCGAGCGCGACATCACCACGTCCCCGACGTCGGGGAAGGTCCCCTCGGCGAGCATGTGGACCAGATCGGTCGCGCACTCGCGGTAGGCGATCTCCAGCTGACCCGACGCACGGTCGGCGGCCAGCGCGGTCTGATGGTGGGTCAGCACCGCCACCACCTTGCCGCCGTAGCGCACCGGCGACGCCTCGACATGGGTACCCGGCAGCCACGAATCTTCCTGTCCCGCAGCGTCATTCCGCTTCGCGGTGCCCGACGCGAACGTCTCGGCCACCAGCGCCAGCCGGTCGGAGTCCACGGCGGTGCCCACCGCATCCGTCAGTAGCGCCGTGGGTGCGGTGTTCGGCCGGCACTGCGCCACACACACCAGCACGCCATCGTCGCGCCGCACCCACATCAGGTAGTCGGCGAAGGACAAATCGGCCAGGAGCTGCCACTCCCCGACCACGGCGTGCAGATGATCCACCGCGTTGCCCGGCAGCATCGTGTGTTCGGCGAGCAGATCACCGAGAGTTGACATTGCTTACTCCCCGGGTCGTTCCCCGGCGGCTGATCGAAGGGGCCGGACGGCTAGCTGATGACCGCGATGAGGTCGCCCGCCTGAATGACGTCGCCCACCGACACGCTGACCTTGCTGACGGTGCCGCCGACCTCGGCCAGGACGGGGATCTCCATCTTCATCGACTCCAGCAGCACCACGACGTCGCCTTTGCCGATCTGGTCACCCTCGTTGACAACGACTTCGAGCACGCTGGCCACGATCTCGGCGCGCACATCCTCCGCCATCTTCACCCCACTCGTCTCGGCCTTCGCGCAGGCTGGCTGCTGGTTCATCACGGTTCTCTCGGGCCCATCAGGCTCGGATACATCGAACCACAGGACCCGTCGGGACCGCGGCACACGGCCCCCCGACAGGCCCCGACGAGGGCGAAGACACTGCACAGGACGTTCCATGAGAGAATGGTCGACAAGCCAACGGGCGCCGGGCGCCTGGTTTGACAAGCAATCACGGAGGTTTTCCATCATGGCCAAACGTGGCCGGAAGAAGCGCGACCGCAAGCACAGCAAGGCCAACCACGGCAAGCGGCCCAACGCCTAAAGGGACGCTACTGCGAACCCCGGATGATCGTGGTGCGGCGGATCTCGAGCCGTAACCGCTCACGCAATCCCTCGGGGGCCTTCTCGCCCCTGCACTTGGTGGCGATCAACGCCTTGATCCGCTCTTCGAGCCCATAGTGCTTGAAGCAGCCGGGGCACGCCTCGAGGTGCTTGCGTAACTGCTCGCGGGTGTCCGGGCCGCATTCACCGTCGAGCAGCAGCCAGACCTGGCGGATCACCTCCGCGCAGCCGACGCTGCCATGAGACTCGTCGTTGGGGCAGGCGTCGGGCGAAGCACCGCCCTGGCCGGAGAACTCGCTCATGACGACACCTCCTCGTGCGTCTGCTGACCGCGGTTGAAGCCCCGCTCCTTGGCGACGTCGGCCAATAGGCCGCGCAGCTGCCGTCGGCCGCGGTGCAGCCGTGACATTACCGTTCCAATGGGCGTATCCATGATCTCGGCGATTTCCTTGTACGGGAAACCTTCGACGTCGGCGTAATAGACCGCCATCCGGAATTCCTCCGGCAATGCCGCCAGCGCCTCTTTGATCTCCGAGTCAGGCAGCGCCTCGAGGGCCTCGACCTCGGCCGAGCGCAGCCCGGTCGACGAGTGCTCGGCGTTGGAGGCCAGCTGCCAGTCGGTGATCTCCTCGGTCGGATACTCCGCGGGCTGGCGCTGCTTCTTGCGGTAGCTGTTGATATAGGTGTTGGTCAGGATCCGGTACAGCCACGCCTTGAGATTGGTGCCGGCCCGAAACGAGCGGAAGCCCGCATAGGCCTTCACCATGGTCTCTTGCAGCAGGTCCTCGGCGTCGGCGGGATTGCGCGTCATGCGCAACGCGCCGCCGTACAGCTGGTCGAGCAGGGGAATCGCGTCGCGTTCGAATCGCGCCGTTAATTCCGCGTCCGTCTCTTCGTGCGCTGGGGGCTCGGGAATCTCGGGCCCCGTCACGCCATCGCGGCCATCGTCAGAGTCGGCCATGTCGATAAACCCGGTCCCTTCTGCGGCGGTGTCACCGGAGGCCACCGAAGGCGCCACCGGACTCGCAAGGAAGCCAGCCAACAGCTCCTCGCCTAACAGGCTCGTCGCCGTTGACACCACGCTGCTCCTCCCAATCTAAAGGCTGACCCCGACACCGTCCGTCCGGGTCCGCTGCACCGCATGTGAGACCGATTGGATCAACAGCGTGCGCGACCCCGCTATTTCCGCAGCGCGATCGGGCCGGTGGCGGTGCCGGCCGAGCCGATCGGACCCCGATCCGGCCGATTCGGGCGTGGCGTTAGTGTGACGCCATGTCCCTGAACGGCAAGACCATGTTCATCTCCGGCGCCAGCCGCGGTATCGGCCTGGCCATCGCCAAGCGTGCGGCACAGGACGGTGCCAACATCGCGCTGATCGCCAAGACCGCCGAGCCGCACCCGAAGCTGCCGGGAACGGTGTTCACCGCGGCCAAGGAGCTCGAGGAAGCCGGCGGACAGGCCCTGCCGATCGTCGGGGACGTCCGCGACCCGGAGTCGGTGGAGGCGGCCGTGGCCAAGACCGTCGAGCAGTTCGGCGGCATCGACATCTGCGTCAACAATGCGTCGGCGATCAACCTGGGATCCATCACCGAGGTGCCGATGAAGCGGTTCGACCTGATGAACGGCATCCAGGTGCGCGGCACCTACGCCGTTTCCCAGGCGTGTATCCCGCACCTGAAAGGCCGGGAGAACCCGCACATCCTGACGCTGTCGCCGCCGGTGCTGCTGGGCCAGGAGTGGCTGAAGCCGACGGCGTACATGATGGCCAAGTTCGGTATGACGCTGTGCGCGTTGGGCATCGCGCAGGAGATGCGCGCCGACGGCATCGCCTCGAACACGCTGTGGCCGCGCACGCTGGTGGCCACCGCCGCGGTGCAGAACCTGCTGGGCGGCGACGAGGCGATGGGACGCGCCCGCAAGCCCGAGATCTACTCCGACGCGGCCTACGTCGTCCTCAACAAGCCGTCCAAGGAGTTCACCGGCAACATGCTGTTGTGCGAGGACGTGCTGGTGGATTCCGGCGTCACCGACCTTTCGGTCTACGACTGCATCCCTGGCTCGAAGCTGGGCGTCGACTTCTGGGTGGATGGCGTCAACCCGCCGGGATACACCGGCCCCTAGCAGCCCTGAGGCATTACGGTGGCCGCCACACCGGGCATCGCCGCTTTGGTGAAAGCCGGTGTGGCGCACCAGGTTCTGACCTTCGATCACGATCCGCGGGCGCAGTCGTTCGGCGCCGAGGCGGTCGAAGCGCTCACCGCGGCGGCCGGCATCGAACCGGGACAGATCTACAAGACCCTCGTCATCACGGTGCCGAACGGATTGGCGGTCGCGATCGTGCCCGCGACCGCGCGCCTGTCGCTGAAGGCGGCCGCCGCGGCGCTGGGGGTCGCCAAGGCGGCCATGGCCGAGGCTGCGGTCGCCGAGCGGAGCACCGGTTACGTCGTCGGTGCGGTCTCGCCGTTCGGCCAGCGCCGGCGGCTGCCGACGGTCGTGGACTCCAGCGCGCTGCGCTGGGAGCGGGTGTTCTGCAGTGCCGGCCGTCGGGGCTGGGAGGTCGCGGTGGCGCCGCAGGACCTGATCCGCCTCACCGGCGCGGTCACCGCCGACATCAGCCGAACGTGACGACCACCTTGTCCGCGGCCCCCGGGGTGTGCGCCAGTTCGAGCGCCTCGCCGACGTTGTCGAACGGGATGGTGTGGCTGACGATCAGCGCGTATTTCTCCCAGTTCGCGACGAGATCCTTGGTCACCTCGAAGATCTCGTCGGGGTAGCCCATGGAGCCGAGGATGGTGATCTCGTTGCTCATCACGTTGACGAACTCGACGGGTACCGGTTCCTTATGCACGCCAACGATTCCCAGCGTCGCGCCCCGCTGTGCGGCGGCCAGCGCGGTGTTGACGACGGCGGGCACACCGGCGGCGTCGAGGTAGATGTCGGTCCCGGCCTTGCCTGGAAACATCGATTCGCCCTCGCCGTGCAGTTCGATCAGGCGCGCCACCACGTCCTCGTCGGCCGAGTTGATGACGGCGTCGGCGCCGATCCGCAGCGCCTTGTCCAGCCGCCCGGGGATCAGGTCCACAACGACGACGTGGTAGACGCCAAGGGATTTGAAGGCAAGCACGGCGCCCAGCCCGATGGGCCCGGCCCCGAACACGACGACCTTGTCCGTCGGTTTGGGCCGGCAGCGGTTGGCGCCGTGGCGCGCGACGGCCATGGGTTCGTTGAGCGCGGCCACCTCCCACGGGATGTGATCCGGGATCACCTCGAGACTCGTTCCGCGAACCGCGTTTTCGATCAACAGGTAGTCGGCGAGTGCCCCGCTGGCCCCGCCGTTGCCGATGATGCCGCTGGGCGCGGCCATCGGGTTGATGACGACGTGGTCGCCGACGCAAAGCCCGCTCACCTGCGCGCCGACCTCGACGACCTCCCCGGCGGGCTCGTGGCCGAGCGGGGTGTGCCCCTGGCGCGGTGGGATACCACCGATGGTGATGTAGAACGCGTCCGAACCGCAGATGCCGCAGGCGCGCATCCGCACCAGGACGTCGCGCGGCCCGACGGCGGGGCGTTCGGTGTCCACTACCTCCGCTTTGCCCGGTCCGGTGACAACGGATGCCTTCACGGCGTGCCTTCCAGTTCGATGTCGAAGGTGTCGAGATATTCGGCGAATACCGGCGCCAGCGCTTCGACGCTCAGCCCGTATTCGTCGAGGCGATAGGCGTTGAGCGCGAACCGATCCTGCGGGTGCGCGGTGAGCCAACTGCACATGCGCGCTTCGGATTCGGCGGTCAGGGGTTCATCCGCCCACTCGTAAATGCGCCGCATGACGTCCATCGGGTCGCGCATCATCTCGTGGTAGTACATGTGGAAGAAGCGCTCGTCGCCGATGCGGTCGCGTGCCCGCAGCGGGCGGTCGACGTGGTAGCGCATCTGCCACATCGCGAGCCGGCCCATCTCGGTCTGGTCCAACAGCTCGGTGTTCATCACCAGGCTCTGGGGCAGCCGCCACAGGTTGCACAGCGACCCGGTCGCCTTGTACGGATCGCGGTGCGCCCAGATCAGCCGGGCGTCGGGAAACACCTTCAGCAGCGCCTCGATGTGCACGGAGTGCGACGGCATCTTCAGGCTCCAGTTGCCCGGCGCGGTGGACTGCAGCACCTGCAGGTAGCGCTTCTGGTATTCGTAGGTGCTGCTCATGTCCGCCTCGTCGAACAGCCAGCGTGCGTAGCGGCCCGTCGGCAGGAACGAGTCCCAGGACAAACCCTTGAAATCCTGGTTGTGGATGAACATGTCCTCGGTGGGACCGTCGGCGTCTTCCCAGTGCGGCAGCGGCATTTTCGCCTGCGCCACCATCTCGAGGATCTTGCGCTGCTCCTCCAGTAGCGCCAGGCAACGCGGATCGGTGCGCAGCGTGTCGGTGCCGGCGGGCGGAATGGGATCCACGCACTGCCAGTGCAACAGGGATCGCCGGGCCGGGTCCTGGTCGAGCAGGTAGCTGATAACCGTGGTACCGGTGCGGGGCATGCCCAGCACGATCAGGGGCCGCTCGACTGGCGCGTCCAGCACTTCGGGGTGGGCCTGGATGTAGCCGTGCACCTGCATGCGCCGCGCCAGCGCGTTGGTGGCGTCGTCGAGGACCCGCTCGCGCCCGAACGGGGTGAAGGCCGGTGAGGTGTTGACCTCGTCGAGGATGAGCTGCAGTCCCGCACGCCATGAGTCGGAGTCGATTTCGGTGAGGCCGGTGCGACCCGCCGCCAGTTTGAAAACGCCGTCGGGGGTCGCGAGGTTGTCGTAGTCGCTCATGGCCCTAGACCGTCAGGTATCCGCCGTCGACGGCGATGGTGCTGCCGGTGATGTACGAGGCGGCATCGGTACACAGGAACAGCGCCGCACCCGCGCAGTCCTGGGGTGTGCCGGGCCTGCCCAGCGGGGTGTGGAAGCCGATCTCGACGTCCATCACCTCGGGAATTCCCATGGCGGGGTGGGTCATTCGGGTGTCGATGAGCCCGGGCGCGATGGCGTTGACCCGGATGCCGTCATTCGCCCACCGGCGCGACAGGTTCATCGTCAAGGCGATCAGGCCCATCTTCGACGAGGCGTAGCCCGGGACGAAGACCGCCGAGCGGAACGCGGACATCGACACGACGCTGACGACGCTCGCGCCGCCGGGGGCCTGGCTGGACTTGAGGCGCTCATGACAGCGCATGGTCAGCCGCATCGGGCCCAGCATGTTCTGCGTCACCGACGCGACGTAGCCGTCCGGGTCGTACTCGTCGCCCGCGGGATAGGGGCCGCCCGCGTTGTTGACCAGGATGTCCAGGTCGCCCAGCGAATCAGCCAGGGCGTCAACGGATTCCGGGTCCCGGATCTGGCACTGGCGGTAGGTGAACGCGCTCAGCTCCGTCTCGGGATAGTCCGCGGCCGACCCACGCGTGCCGGTCACCGTGACGGCGGCCCCGGCACCGGCGAACGCTGCGGCGATCGCGTTGCCGATGCCGCTGGTGCCGCCGGTCACCAGCACGTGGGCGCCGGTGAAATCGAAGTTGACGGTGTTCATTCGGTCGTCCTCAATTCGTTGATCGACTTGGTGAGCCAGGCCTTTTCCCAGAAGTTGCCGGTATCGGCCAGCAGCGCCTCGTGGGCGTCGGCGGCAGCCGCCCGCGCACCGGCATGCAGCGGCTGGGCGGCCAGGATCAGGTCGGTGAGGTGGATGGCCTGCACCGGCCGTCCGGCGGTCAGGTGAGCCCGCGCCGCGTCCACGAGCACGTCGGCGCCGGCGGCGCTGACCACGTCGGCGGCCACCGAATCCGCTGGCACGCCGTATAGTTCGGTGGTCGAGCGGTGCCGGAACCATCCGGTGTACATCTCCCAGATCGCCCGCACGTTCCAAGACGTCTTGCCGTAGCCTTCGCCGATGTCGAGGTGCTCGGGGACCTTGACCTCGCGCATCGCGGTGTGAATGTCCGCGCCGGAGTTCATCAGCTCGGCGGTGCGGTCGTGCACGGCCTGCATCCCGTCCCGCATCGCGGTGACCTCCTCGGCGATGCGATCGGCGCCCTCGATGGGGTCGAAGTGGCCGGTGATCAGCCGCCGCGGCCCGTAGTCCAGCACGGTGTTCAGCGATTCGATGTAGAGGATCGGGTCGCGGTACCGGTCGCCGCGGATGGTCATCAGGTTCGGCACATGACCGAACAGCGGCCCGAACAGGTTGCCGGTGAACAGGATTCGATCCTCGGGCAGCCACACCACCAGCGCGTCGGTGGTCTCGCCGCCGGGCGTCCACGCCAGTTCGAACGTGCGCCCGCCGACCGTGAGGGTGTGGCGCTGGTCGAAGGTCGTGGTCGGCTCCGGAAACGAGAAGTCGATGGTGGCGGGGTCGATGGTCTTGAAGTGCTCGAGCATCGCGTCGGAGAACTTTCCGAAGGCGAACGACGTCTTGGGCATGCGGTAACCCATCAGCAGCGTGTTGTCGTCGCGCCAGTACCGGTAGTTGCGATGCATCACCACTTGGGTGTCCGCGTCGCGCAGCGTGTGCACCCCGCCCCAGTGGTCGGCGTGGCCCTGGGTGACGACGATCGCCCGGGTCGGGCCGGCCACGTCGGCAAAGGCCTTGCGATGCAACGGTCCTTCGAAGACCAACCCGCCGTTGACGATGACCCGTCCGTCGCCGGTGGCCACCGCATACGAATTGGAGACGCCCGGCGACATCCAGACGCCGTCGCCCAGGGCCTGCGCGGGAGTGTCCGTCGCCGCCGAAAGGTCGCTCGCCCCGGGGCGCTCGCGATGAATCCCTGCCATGACTGGCGATCCTCTACAGTTCTAGAGGTAAAGTCAATAACCTCGTCTCGGGAAGGAGGCGCTCATGACACTGCGCGGGCTGGCCGACAAGGTGGCCGTCGTCGTCGGCGGCGCCACCGGCCTCGGTGCGGCCACGGCCGCCCGGCTGGGCGAGGAGGGCTGTCGGGTGGTGATCGGTGACGTCGCCGTCGACGCCGCGCAGCGCACGGCCGCGCGCATCGCCGCCGCCGGCGGGACGGCGACCCCCGTGGCGTTCGACCTGGCCGACCCGGCGTCGGTCGCCGGCCTGATCGATTCCGCGGCAACGACTTACGGCGGAGTGGATCTGCTGTTCAACGTCGGCGCCGACATGGGCACCATCCGCGCCGACACCGACGTCGTCGACATCGACTTCGCCGTGTGGGACCGGGTGATGGCGGTGAACCTGCGCGGATATGTGGCGGCCATGAAATGCGCGATCCCGGAAATGCTCAAGCGCGGCGGCGGGGCGATCGTCAACATGTCCTCGGCGGCGGCGTTCCAGGGCGAGCCCGCACGCCCGGCCTACGCCACCGCCAAGGCCGGGATCGGCGCGCTCACCCGCCACGTCGCCTCGCGGTGGGGCAAGGACAACATCCGGTGCAACGCGGTCGCGCCCGGGTTCACCGCAACCGAGACCATCCGTGCGGTGCCGCAATGGCCGGACCTACAGGCCGCCGCACTCAAGCGCATCCGCGGCCCCCGCGTCGGCGAGCCGGGCGACGTCGCCGCGCTGGTCGCGTTCCTGCTGTCCGACGAGGGTGAATGGATCAACGGTCAGGTCGTCAACATCGACGGCGGCACGGTGCTGCGCTGAGGATGGAGATGGCCACCGACAGATCGCGCAGACGCAACGGCGACGCACGCCGTCGCGACCTGTGCGATGCCGCCATCCGGGTGCTGGCCGAGCACGGCTCGCGCGGGCTGACGCACGGTCAGGTGGACCGCGTCGCCGGCGTCCCCGAGGGCACCACGTCGTACTACTACCGCACCCGCGCCGCCCTGCTGCGCGGCGTCGGCAAGCGCGTCGCGGAGATCGATGTGGCGAACCTGCAGTCGGTGATCGACGAGCCGGTCGATCCGCTGTCGCCGTTCGCTCATTTGGCGCGGCTCACCATGATTCAGGCCAGCGGGGACGGGTTGATGCTCAACAGGGCGCGCCACGAACTGCTGCTCGGGGCCGCCCGCGATCCCGGTCTGGCCGAGACGTCGCAGGTGTTCGTCGCGCGGATCAACGCCATGGCCCACGACGCCATCGCGCACCTGCAGCCCGACACCCGCGACCCGGCGCTGCTCGACGCGCAGACCACCGCCGTCACCACGTTCATCGCCGGTGTCTTCACCCGGCTGGCCGCCGGCGACCGCAACGTCGGGGACGCCGAGCAACTCGGCCGGCTGCTGGAGGCCGTGGCCACCGCGGTGGCGCTCGCGGCCCAGCGAAGTTGAGTTCCGGCGAAAACCACTCCCCGGCCCGTCGATTCCGCATACCGTTGCCCGATGGACATCAAGCGTTTAGCCGCCGCGACTCTGCTGGCGATGGCCGGGCTGCTGACGATCGGTGTGGGCGTCAGCGGCGCCGACACGATCCAGACCGAGGGCAACTACCCCACGCGGGAGGCGTGTCAGGACGCCGGCCCGGGCGTGAAGGCCACGACCCCGGGCAGCTGGAACAACTTCTGGTGCATTCCGGACCGTAACGTCAACGGCAACTGGAAGTTGGTGCTCAGCAACTGATTCGGTGCCGTCGGTCGAGTCCATCGATTTCGGATACTGGAAACGCATATCGAAATCACTTGTGCCACTGTGGTTTCAGTAGTCTCTGGGCGCCGATTTTTGTCGGTGGTCCTCGCTAGTTTGGCGGTGTGAGTGATGAGCAGGATGTCGAGGCGGCGTTCGACGCGCTCGATGCCGCCTGGGATCAGGTCTGCGCGCTGAACGTCGACGCGCTGAAGCCGCGCCAACAGTTGGCGGTGTTGGCGCGCTGCGAAAAGCAGCGCCGGCGCATCCCGGCCGTCGAGCACCCCGTGATCAATGCCCTGGCCCGCCAAGCACCTTCGGTCGAACTCGGCGGCACAGCAGTCCAGGCCATCGCCGAGGCGACGCTGATCAGCCGCGCCGAAGCCGCCCGCCGCCTCAACGAGGCACGCGACCTGGGCCCGCGCCCAGGGTGCCGTCGCGTTGTCCGGCGGCGGTGGCGGGCAGCATCGGGCCCAGCGGTTCGCCGGTCAGGCCGTGGCGCGGGCCCAGGTCGCGTGCCTCGTTGAGGCGGCGGGCGGCTGCGCCGCGGCTGATCAGCGTCGCCTCCGCGATCC
>NZ_LZLU01000034.1:0-14353 GCF_001673415.1 Mycobacterium sp. 1165196.3
GGTGCGTTCGGTCGCCCCGGCGGTGCGCCGCGACGCGGCCGCAAGTCGAAGCGGGCGAAACGCGCCGAATACGAGAAGGGGTTGTTGCCGACGCGCGGGGCGCGGGGCTTGGGCATCGGGCCCGGACGCGGGCCCGGCGTCGCGCCGGGGCGCGGCGCCTGGCCGGCGGCCTGCCCGGGCGCGGGTGGTTTGGGCTGTCCCGGAGGCGGTGGCGGCGGTGGCCGTCCGGGCCAGCGCGGCGGTGCCGCGGGTGCGTTCGGTCGCCCCGGCGGTGCGCCGCGACGCGGCCGCAAGTCGAAGCGGGCGAAACGCGCCGAATACGAGAACATGCAGGCGCCCGTCGTTGGTGGCGTGCGGTTGCCGCACGGCAACGGCGAGACGATCCGGCTGGCGCGCGGCGCGTCGCTCTCCGACTTCGCCGACAAGATCAACGCCAACCCGGCCTCGCTGGTGCAGGCGCTGTTCAACCTCGGCGAGATGGTCACGGCCACCCAGTCGGTCGGCGACGAGACGCTCGAGCTGCTGGGCAGCGAGATGAACTATGTCGTGCAGGTCGTCAGCCCCGAGGACGAGGACCGCGAACTGCTGGAGTCGTTCGACCTGAGTTATGGCGAGGACGAGGGCGGCGAGGAAGACCTGCAGACCCGGCCGCCGGTGGTGACCGTCATGGGTCACGTCGACCACGGTAAGACCCGCCTGCTGGACACCATCCGCAACGCCAGCGTCCGCGAGGCCGAGGCCGGCGGTATCACCCAGCACATCGGTGCCTACCAGGTGACCGTGGAGCACGACGGTGTCGAGCGGCCGATCACCTTCATCGACACCCCGGGTCACGAGGCGTTCACCGCCATGCGTGCCCGCGGCGCCAAGGCCACCGACATCGCGATCCTGGTGGTGGCGGCCGACGACGGCGTCATGCCGCAGACGGTGGAGGCCATCAACCACGCCCAGGCGGCCGACGTGCCGATCGTGGTGGCGGTCAACAAGATTGACGTCGAGGGCGCCGACCCGGCCAAGATCCGCGGCCAGCTCACCGAATACGGTTTGGTGGCAGAGGATTTCGGTGGCGACACCATGTTCGTCGACATCTCCGCCAAGCAGGGCACCAACATCGAGGCGCTGCTCGAGGCGGTGCTGCTGACCGCCGACGCCGCCCTGGACCTGCGGGCCAACCCCGACATGGAGGCCCAGGGTGTGGCGATCGAGGCGCACCTGGACCGCGGTCGCGGGCCGGTCGCCACGGTGCTCGTGCAGCGCGGCACGCTGCGGGTCGGCGACTCGGTGGTCGCCGGCGACGCCTACGGCCGCGTCCGCCGCATGGTCGACGAGCACGGTGACGACGTCGAAGAGGCGCTGCCGTCGCGGCCGGTGCAGGTCATCGGGTTCACCTCGGTGCCCGGCGCGGGGGACAACCTGCTGGTCGTCGACGAGGACCGCATCGCTCGCCAGATCGCCGACAAGCGCAGCGCCCGCAAGCGCAACGCGCTGGCGGCGCGTTCCCGCAAGCGGATCAGCCTGGAGGACCTGGACTCGGCGCTGAAGGAAACCAGCCAGCTGAACCTGATCCTCAAGGGCGACAACGCCGGTACCGTCGAGGCGCTGGAAGAGGCCCTGATGGGCATCGAGATCGACGACGAGGTGGCGCTGCGCGTCATCGACCGTGGTGTCGGTGGCATCACCGAAACCAACGTCAACCTGGCGTCGGCCTCGGATGCGGTGATCATCGGCTTCAACGTGCGCGCCGAGGGTAAGGCCACCGAGCTGGCCAACCGCGAGGGTGTGGAGATCCGCTACTACTCGGTGATCTACCAGGCGATCGACGAGATCGAGAAGGCCCTGCGCGGCATGCTCAAGCCGATCTACGAGGAGAACACGCTGGGCCGCGCCGAGATCCGGGCGATCTTCCGGTCGTCCAAGGTCGGCATCATCGCCGGCTGCATGATCAGCAGCGGCATCGTGCGCCGCAACGCCAAGGCGCGGTTGCTGCGGGACAACATCGTGGTCACCGACAACCTTTCGATCACCTCGCTGCGACGGGAGAAGGACGACGTCACCGAGGTCCGCGAGGGCTTCGAGTGCGGTATGACGCTGGGGTACAACGACCTCAAAGAAGGCGACATCATCGAGTCCTACGAGTTGGTCCAGAAGGAACGCACCTGACCCCACCGCCGACGACGCAACGACGACGCAGAACGACGATGCAGAACGAAGTGACGACGAGAAGGTGGTGAACCCGAATGCCTGATCCAGCCAGGGCGCGCCGGTTGGCCAAGCGAATCAACACCATCGTCGCCTCGGCGATCGAGTTCGAGATCAAGGATCCCGGGCTCGAGGGGGTCACCATCGTCGACGCGAAGGTGACCGCCGACCTGCACGACGCGACGGTCTTCTACACGGTGATGGGACGCACGCTGGACGACGAGCCGGACTACGCGGCCGCCGCGGCGGCCCTGGAACGTGCCAAGGGTGCGCTGCGCACCAAGGTCGGGGCCGGCACCGGCGTGCGGTTCACGCCCACCCTCACCTTCACCCGCGACACCACGTCGGACAACGTGGCGCGGATGGAGGAATTGCTGGCGCGCGCCCGGGCCGCGGACGCTGATCTGGCGCGGGTTCGTTCGGGCGCCAAGCCGGCTGGGGAGGCCGATCCATACCGGGATAGCGGATCGGGTGGGGAGCCCGGCCTCGACGGGAGCATCGGTGACGACGACCAACACCAATACTGAGCTGGGCGACGCCCGGGTGGGGGTGCGCGTCGACGCCGCGGGTGCGGTCGAGTTGCTGTCGGACGCCGACACCGTCGCGGTGATCGCACACGTGCATCCCGACGCCGACACCATCGGCGCCGGCCTGGCGCTGGGGCTGGTGCTGGACAAGTGCGGCAAGCGGGTCGAGGTCAGTTTCGCCGAGCCGGCCGGGCTGCCCGAGTCGCTGGCGTCGCTGCCCGGCTGCCGACTGCTGGTCGATCCCGATGCGATGCGCCGCGACGTCGATCTGGTTGTCACCGTTGACGTTCCGAGCGTCAAGCGGCTGGGCGCCTTGAGCGACTTGGCCCTCGAGGGCGACGAGGTGCTGGTCATCGACCATCACGCTTCCAACGATGTGTTCGGTACCGCCAATTTCGTTGACGTCCAAGCCGATTCGACCACGATGATGATCGCCGACATCCTCGACGCGTGGGACAAGCCCATCGATTCCGACGTCGCGCACTGCATCTACGCCGGCCTGACGACCGACACCGGATCGTTCCGCTGGGCCAGTGCGCGCGCCCTGCGGCTGGCGGCCCGGCTGGTCGACGGTGGCGTGGACAACGCCGCGATCAGCCGAACCCTGTTGGACAGCCATCCGTTCGGATGGCTGCCGCTGCTGTCGCGGGTGCTGGCCTCGGCCCAGCTGCTGCCGGACGCCGCGGGCGGCCGGGGCCTGGTGTATGCCGTTGTCGGCAACCAGGATTGGGTGACCTCACGCCCGGAGGAAGTCGAAAGCATCGTCGACATCGTGCGGACCACGCAGCAGGCCGAGGTGGCCGCGGTGTTCAAGGAGATCGCGCCGCAGCAGTGGTCGGTGTCCATGCGGGCCAAGTCCGCCGTCGACCTGGCGGCGGTGGCGTCCGGCTTCGGCGGCGGTGGGCACCGGCTGGCGGCCGGCTATTCGACCACCGGCTCGATCGACGACGCGGTGGCGTCGCTGCGCACGGCCCTGGATTAACCCGGACTCGCCCGGACTAGAACGCCCAGCTTCCCGAGCGCTGCACGACGAATCCGTGGTCGCCGCTGGTGGTGTCCAGGCAGGCGACCAGGTCGTCGGCCCCCACCGCGCAGGTGACGTTGAGATAGGTCAACTTCTGGCCCGCCCCCAGCGATTTGCCGCCGGCCGGTAGCGGGGCAGGGTTGCCGTCGCATCCGGCGTAGGACATGCGGCTCAACTGGTAGCCGGGTCCCTTGAAGTCCACCGAACCGACGACGCAGTCGCCGGGTCGCGGGCGGCCGCCGGGGAAGGGAACGTCGTCCAGCCCCGACATGTCGCCCTTGCACTTGATGTCCTGCGACGGTTGCGGCACGGGCGGCGGGCCGCCGTAGAAGTCACACACCAGGGCGGAGCCGGCGGAGAAACTGACCCGCGGCGAGCTTCCCGGCGCGCCGGCGCCGATGTAGCCGTCGGCGGGCACCGGGGTGAAGGCGTCGAGATTCGGGAATCCCGGCGGCGGCAGCGCGCCCGCGGGCGGCGCGGCCACCGCGATCGCCGACGCGGCGGCCAGCGTCAGGCCACCGAGCACCCGCACGGTGACAGCGACGACGTGAAACATCAGTTGATCGTATGGCGTGGGCGGGACCGGTGGGAACGGACCGGCCCAGATCGCGGCGTCAGCGCACCTGCGAGCGGCCGCGCGCCAGCACGGCCTCCCGGTTGGCGGCGATGTCGTCGCCGCTGGTCCGGAACTGCCGGGCGGCCGTCGCCTCCTGCCAGAGCCCGGCGCTGGTCTGCGCGTCGTCGATGCGGTGATACGACGCCAGCAGCGCCCGCACCGCGTCCTGGTTGTTCCCGACGATCGACGCCGCCACCGCCCGGGCGGCACCCAACAGCTGGTCGTGCGGCACCACCTCGGTCACCAGCCCGGCACGCAGCGCGTCGGCGGCGGACAGATAGTCCCCGGTCATGCTCATCCGCCTGGCCAGCCCGATTCCCACCTTCTGCGGCAACCGCACGCTCAGGCCCCAGGTGGGCAGCAGGCCCACCCGGGCGTGCGTGTCGGCGAACCGGGCGTTCTCCGAGGCGATCAGGATGTCGCAGTACAGCGCCAGCTCCAGGCCGCCGGTCACCGCGGCGCCGTTGATCGCGCCGATCACCGGCTTGGTCAGCGCCGGCCAGCGCGGCGAGATGTCCGGCAGCGCCGAGGAACCGCCCAGCTCCTTGAGATCCAGCCCCGCGCAGAACACCGGGTCGGTGCCGGTGACGATGACGACGTCGACGGCGTCGTCGGTTTCGGCGTCGGCCAGCGCCCCGAAGAAGCGGTCCCGCAACGCCGAGGACAGCGCGTTGCGCGACTGCGGTCGGTTGAGGGTCAGGGTGCGCACTCGCTCGTCGGTGTCGATCAGCAGGATCTCGTCGGTCATGACTTCACCGTAGCCAGTCGGCCCGCACCGGCGATGCGCGCCTTACCGCCCGCCGGTTCGTCGGGGAGCGGCGCCGCCGAGCAGCGCTTATCGTGGGAAAGATGTGCCGGAACATCACCGAACTGCGCGGACTGCAACCCGCCGCCACCGCCGAGGAAATCGCGGCGGCCGCCCGCCAGTATGTCCGCAAGGTCAGCGGCATCACCCACCCCTCGGCCGCGAATGTCGACGCGTTCGAGGCGGCGGTCGCCGAAGTCACCGAGACGACGACGCGGTTGCTGGGGCAGCTGCCGCCGCGGCGCCAGCCGCCCAAGACGGTCCCGCCCTTGCGCCGCCCCGAGGTGATGGCGCGGATGGCGGGCGCGAAATGACCGTCACCACAACGACTCCCGCGCTCAAGGAGTGGAGCGCCGCGGTGCACGCGCTGCTGGACGGTCGCCAGCGGGTGCTGCTGCGCAAGGGCGGCATCGGGGAGAAGCGGTTCGAACTGGCCGCCCGCGAGTTCCTGCTGTTCCCGACGGTCGCGCACAGCCACGCCGAGCGGGTGCGCCCCGAGCATCAAGACCTGCTGGCGCCCGCGGCCGCCGACAGCACCGACGACGAGCTGGTGATCCGGGCCGCCGCGAAAGTCGTTGCGGCCGTGCCCGTCGAGCGCCCGGACGCCCTGCCCGCCATCGAGGACCTGCACATCTGGACTGCCGAGTCGGTGCGCGCCGACCGCCTGGACTTTCGTCCTAAGCACAAACTCGCGGTGCTGGTCGTGTCGGTACTCCCGCTGGCCGAGCCGGTGCGCCTGGAGCGGACCGCGGAGTACGGCGGCTGCAAAAGCTGGGTGGAGCTGCCGGTGCCGGCCCCGCCGGGGCGCGGCCCCGTTCATGACGAAGCGGCGCTAGCCGCGGTCGCCGCCCGGGTCCGCGACGCCGTTGGCTGACAACTCGGCCGGGCCGACCGGCAACAGCAGCCGGGAGCGTCCGTAGCGCACGGTGTGGGTGACCGGCGTGGGCTGCCGGCCGGTCAACACCGGCTCGCCGGAGCCGAGGTTGTGCGCGTAGCGCGGCGACCAGCTCCCGGCGATCAGCACGCGGATGCGTGAGCCGGCCCGGAAGCGGTGCGCCATGCCGTCGAGGTCGAGGCGAACTATTTTCTCCGACTTGGGTTTTGCCGCGGGACGCAGCCGGCGGTACGCCTCGCTGACGTTGCGCGACCGTCCCTTGGCGTCGACCTCGCTCACCCGCACGAACAGGTCGGCGTGCGGGCTGTCCGCGCCATGGGCGAGCTCGATGACCGGGCAGCCGTAGACATACACGTCCTCGGTGAGCGTCGCGCTGGTAAAGGCCAGCACGTCGTCGCGCGATGCCAACCGGCTGTCGTCGCGGTATCCGCCGTTGCCGGACAGCTGCGGGCCGCCGGTGGTCGGTGTCGGATTGGCCGGGTCGTAGCGAAATGTGGCCGGCGCCAACCCCTTCAGGCTTGGCGCGGTCTCGCCCAGGTAGCCACCTGGCCGCAGGTACAGCGGGCGTTCGGTGGTGGCGGGTGGCCAGTCGGGCAGGCTGCGCCAGCCACCGCCCCCGCCGGTGACGTAGACGCGCACCCGGCTGGGCCGGTGCGACGTGGCCGCACCGCCCAGGTGCGTGTCCAGCCAATCCAGTGCCTCCCGGGCGCAGGTGGGGAACCCGGTGGTGAGCAACTGGGTGTGGGTCCAGGGCCCGACGGTGAGCGCGACGTCGACACCGCGCCGGCGCAGATGCGCGTACTGCTGCAGCGTCTGCCTGATGAAGATGTCCTGCCAGCCGCCCACCAACAGCACCGGCACCTGCACCCGGTCCAGCGCCTCGGTGCAGCGCAAGGCATCCCAGAACGGGTCATCCGGTTCGCTGTGTTCGACCCAGGATTCGAACCAGGGTGCGCCGGTGCCGAGCACCTGCCGCGCGGCGTCGCCCAGCGGCACCGCGGCCGCGGCCTGGGCCACCCGGCGGCGGGTCTGCAGCTGGCGCAGGGCGGCGCGCACCCGGACGGGGTCCTCCTGGTGCGCCACCATGTCGCTCCAGCCCAAAAAGTCGTTGATCGCGAATGTGCCGGTGCCCCAGGTTGATTCGTTGAAGTCGTGCGGACCGACCATGATGACGGCGGTGGCCAGTTCCGGCGGGGGATCCTGCAGCAGGGCCCACTGGGTGAAGCCCAGATACGACATTCCGATGGAGGCGAAGCGGCCGGTGAACCAAGGCTGCTCACGCAGCCAGGAGACGGTGTCGGCACCGTCGGCGGCCTCGTGTGCCATCGGCTCGAAGACCCCGCCCGAGCCGAACGTCCCGCGCACGCTTTGCAACACGACGTGGTAGCCGCGCGCCGCGTACAGCGCGCCGAATATCAGCGTGAACGGGAACCCGCGCCCGTACGGGCCGCGGACCAGCAGGGTGCCCGCGGGTGACGCGGTCGCCGGCGCATAGTGGTCGGCCACCAGCTGCACCCCGTCGCGCATCGGCACGCGGACGCGCTGCACGGTGTAGTCGGTGGTCTCCGGCGGCAGGCCGAGCAGCCGGGCGGCGGCCGTGCCGCCCAGGTGTCGCAGGGTGTGCAGCGCCGGCTGTGCGGGCCGGATCAACGTCGTACTCACGGTCCTCACATTAGGACCCGGTCAGCCGGCCGCGACGCGACGCGGCGCAAATCAGAACTTGTAATACGGCGCGAGGTCGTTGGCGCGCTGCACGTTGGTCTGCATGCAGTCGACCTCGGGGTTGGAGTAGACGGTCGAGTAGTACAGCGCCTGCTGCAGCACGCCGTAGCTGGTCTTGAACGCGACCATGCAGGAGTAGAACCAGTAGCTGTTGTGGTAGGTCGGCTTGAGCACCCAGTACTGCGCGGCCCGGTGGCCCGCGATCGTCGTCTCGACGGCGTCGGCGGGCAGCGAGGCCTCATAGGTGCGCCAGATGATCGGCTCGACGGCCACCTGATAGTTGCCGGCGTCGAAGTGACAGCGCAGCCCGTCCTCGTGTTCGGGCGGTGTGAAGCCCAAGCCGAGGCGCTGGATGACGTCGAACGGGATGTCCTCGCAGGCGTCGAACGGGCGCGGATCGGTGGTCGCCACGATCGGGCTTTTCATTGTGGTTTCCATCGGCTGGGCGGTCGACCGCAGCTCGACGGACCGGTCGCCGCCACCCGGCCTGGAAAGGTCCTGCGGGGCGGTTAACAGGCCCACGGTGCCACCGATGGCCGCTGTGAGCAGCGCACCCAGCGCCCCCATCAGACGAACATTGGCGAACACGACACCCCCTGACGCCGCAGCGGACCTTTCCGGGGGAGTGTACAAGTACCGCGCGCGACGTCACAGGCAAACCTGAACTTGTTCTAACTCACCCGCTGGTGGCCGAAAGGGCGCCCGCGAAAGGGGCGTGCTTGGGTCAAGTCGTTAGGGTGGTTATTCGTGGCTGGGCATACATCTGGGCGGGAATCGACCAACGGTGGGCAACCGACACTGTGGGCGGTGTCCGACCTGCACACCGGTCACCTGGGTAACAAGCCGGTCACCGAATCGCTGCATCCGTCGTCGCCGGACGACTGGCTGATCGTCGCCGGCGATGTCGCCGAACGCACCGACGAGATCCGCTGGGCCCTTGACCTGCTGCGACGGCGCTTCGCCAAGGTGATTTGGGTGCCGGGTAATCACGAGCTGTGGACCACCACCCGCGATCCCGTGCAGATCTTCGGCAAGGCGCGCTACGAGTACCTGGTCAACATGTGCGACGAGATGGGCATCGTCACGCCCGAGCATCCCTTCCCGGTGTGGACCGAGCGCGGGGGCCCGGCCACGATCGTGCCGATGTTCCTGCTCTATGACTACAGCTTCTTGCCCGAGGGAGCCACGAGCAAAGCCGAAGGCCTGACCATCGCCCGCGAGCGCAACGTGGTCGCCACCGACGAATTCCTGCTCTCCTCGGAGCCCTACCCCACCCGTGAGGCGTGGTGCCGCGAGCGCCTGGAGATCACCCGCGCCCGCCTCGAAGAGCTGGACTGGATGACGCCGACCGTTCTGGTGAACCACTTTCCGTTGGTCCGCGACCCCTGCGACGCCTTGTTCTACCCCGAGTTCTCGCTGTGGTGCGGGACCACCAAGACCGCCGACTGGCACACCCGATACAACGCCGTGTGTTCGGTCTACGGTCACCTGCACATCCCCCGGACCACCTGGTATGACGACGTGCGCTTCGAGGAAGTCTCGGTGGGCTATCCGCGGGAGTGGCGCCGCCGCAAGCCGCCCAGCTGGCTGCGCCAGGTGCTGCCCGATCCCCAGTACGCGCCGGGCGACCTCAACGACTTCGGCGGCCACTTCCAGATCACTCCCGAGATGCGGCAGCAGGCCGCACAGTTCCGGGAACGGTTGCGGCAGCGGCAATCACGATGACGGGGGACATGCTGGTGTCCTCGGTGCTCCCGGCCGTGGACGGCCTGGCCTACGCGGAGGCATACTCCGACCCGCCCGATCTCACGCCGCTGCCCGAGGAGGAGCCGTTGGTCGCCAGGTCGGTGGCCAAGCGGCGCAACGAGTTCGTCACCGTCCGCAACTGCGCCCGCATCGCGCTGGGCGAGCTGGGCCTACCGCCGGTCCCGATCCTCAAGGGGGAGAAGGGAGAACCCTGCTGGCCCGACGGCGTGGTCGGCAGCCTGACCCACTGCACGGGTTACCGGGGTGCCGTGGTGGGCCGCACCGACGCAGTCCGCTCGGTGGGCATCGACGCCGAACCGCACGACGTGTTGCCCGACGGAGTGCTGACCGCGATCAGCCTGCCGGCCGAACGCACCGAGATCCCGGCGAACCTGTCGGGTGACCTGCATTGGGATCGAATCTTGTTCTGCGCCAAGGAGGCAACGTACAAGGCGTGGTTTCCGCTGACCAAACGGTGGCTGGGCTTCGAGGACGCCCACATCGCGTTCGAGGCCGATGGCCCCGGCGCGACGACGGGCGGGTTCGTGTCGCGGATCCTGATCGACCCGGAAGCGGTGTCCGGTCCGCCGCTGACCGAGCTGCGCGGCCGCTGGTCGGTCGAGCGCGGGCTGGTGCTCACCGCGATCGTGCTATGACCGAAAGCCCCAGCGGGCCAGGAATAGTCGTCGTCGACAAGCCGGCCGGGATGACCAGTCATGACGTGGTCGGGCGCTGCCGCCGGATCTTTGCCACCCGCAGGGTGGGGCATGCCGGGACGCTGGACCCGATGGCCACCGGCGTGCTGGTGATCGGGATCGAACGCGCCACCAAGATCCTCGGCCTGCTGACGGCCACCGCCAAGTCCTACACCGCCACCATCCGCCTGGGCCAGAGCACGTCCACCGACGACGCCGAGGGCGAGCTGGTGCGCAGCGTCGCGGCGCGGCACCTCACCGGCGCGGCGATCGAATCGGCGGTCGGTGGCCTGCGCGGCGACATCCAACAGGTGCCGTCGACGGTCAGCGCGATCAAGGTGGACGGCAAGCGCGCCTACCGGCTTGCCCGCGAGGGCCAGGCCGTCGAGCTCGCGGCCCGGCCGGTGCGCATCGACCGGTTCGAGGTTCGCGACATCCGGGTCGGCGCCGACGGCGGGGACTGTGTGGACCTCGACGTCGAGGTCGACTGTTCGTCGGGAACCTACATCCGCGCCCTGGCCCGTGACCTCGGCGCGGCTCTCGGGGTGGGTGGGCACCTGACGGCATTGCGGCGCACCCGCGTCGGGCGCTTCGGGCTCGATCAGGCGTACCCGCTCGACGAGCTGGCGGAGCGGCCCCGGCTCAGCTACGGCCTGGACGAGGCCTGCCTGCTGATCTTCCCGCGCCGCGACCTGTCCGCCGAGCAGGCCGAGGCGACCGCCAACGGCCGGGCGCTGGCGCCGGCCGGTATCGGCGGCGTCTACGCGGCGTGTGACCCCGACGGTCACGTGATGGCGCTGCTGCGCGACGAGGGGTCGCGCACCAAGTCGGTGGTGGTGATCCGCCCGGCGACGCTGTAACCGCCGCAATGCTTCGGCCGCCCCGGCCGAACGGTTGGTTGGGCTACGTTGCACACTGAGTGCCTAGACCGCCCACGGTTCGGAAGGGGACAAGGATGTCCAACAAGGTCTACGTCATCGGCGTCGGCATGACGAAGTTCGAGAAGCCGGGCCGCCGGGAGGGCTGGGATTACCCGGACATGGCCCGGGAATCGGGGACCAACGCGCTGGCCGACGCCGGCATCGACTACCGCGAGGTCCAGCAAGGCTACGTCGGCTACGTCGCCGGCGATTCGACGTCGGGTCAGCGGGCGCTCTACGAGCTGGGCATGACCGGCATTCCGGTCGTCAACGTCAACAACAACTGCTCCACCGGCTCGACGGCGCTTTTCCTGGCGGCGCAGGCCATCCGCGGCGGCATCGTCGACTGCGCGATCGCGCTCGGTTTCGAGAAGATGCAGCCCGGTTCGCTGGGCGGCGGCGCCCAGGACCGCGAATCGCCGATGGCCAAGCACGTCAAGGCGATGGCCGACATCGACGAGTTCGCGATGCCCGTCGCGCCGTGGATGTTCGGCGCCGCCGGCCGCGAGCACATGAAGCAATACGGCAGCACCGCAGAGCATTTCGCCAAGATCGGCTACAAGAACCACAAGCACTCGGTCAACAACCCGTTCGCCCAGTTCCAGGAGTCCTACACGCTCGACGACATCCTGGCCGCGCGGATGATCTCCGACCCGCTGACCAAGCTGCAGTGCTCGCCGACCTCGGACGGGTCGGGTGCGGCCATCCTGGCCTCGGAGAGCTTCGTCGACAGCCACGGACTGGCCGCCCAGGCCGTGGAGATCGTCGGGCAGGCGATGACCACCGACTTCGCGTCGACGTTCGACGGAAGCGCCAAAAACCTCATCGGCTATGACATGAATGTCCAAGCCGCGCAACAGGTTTACGACCAGTCCGGGCTGGGGCCGCAAGACTTCCAGGTGATCGAACTGCACGACTGCTTCTCGGCCAACGAGCTGTTGCTCTACGAGGCCCTGGGCCTGTGCGGCCCCGGTGAGGCGCCCAAGCTGATCGACAACAACGACACCACCTACGGCGGGCGCTGGGTGGTCAACCCGTCGGGCGGCCTGATCTCCAAGGGGCACCCGCTGGGTGCGACCGGGCTGGCGCAGTGCGCCGAACTGACCTGGCAGCTGCGCGGCACCGCCGACAAACGTCAGGTCGACAACGTCAGCGCCGCCCTGCAACACAACATCGGGCTGGGTGGCGCCGCCGTCGTCACCGCCTACCAGCGCGCCGAGCGTTAAGGGCGCCATGATCGAGTGGTCCGAGACGGACCTGATGGTCCGGGATGCCGTTCGGCGGTTCGTCGACAAAGAGATCCGCCCGCACCTCGACGAATTGGAAACCGGCGAAATGTCGCCGTATCCGATCGCGCGCAAGCTGTTCAGCCAGTTCGGCCTCGACGCCATGGCCGCCGAGTCGGTCAAGAAGATGCTGGACCGCGAGCGGGCCAAGCTGAACGGCACCGCCGCCGCTGAGGAATCCGGCGAAAAGCCCGACGGGTCAAGCGGTTTCGGCGGCGGCGCCCAGGGGTCGATGATCGCGGTGCTGGTGTCCGAGATCGCGAGGGTCAGCATCGGGTTGCTCAGCACCGCGTCGGTGAGCCTGGGCTTGGGCGCCGCGACCATCGCCAGCCGCGGGACGCTGGCGCAGAAGGAACGCTGGCTGCCCGAGCTGATGACGCTGGAAAAGATTGCGGCATGGGCGATTACCGAGCCGGACTCGGGTTCGGACGCGTTCGGCGGCATGAAGACCTACGTCAAACGCGACGGTGACGACTACATCCTCAACGGGCAGAAGACCTTCATCACCAACGGGCCCTGCGCCGACGTCCTGGTCGTCTACGCCAAGCTCGACGGGGGCCCCCGCGAGGGCAATGCGAGCGCGGACAAGCAAGACAAGCGCAACCGCCCGGTGCTGGTCTTCGTGCTCGATGCCGGCATGCCGGGCCTGACCCAGGGCAAGCCGTTCAAGAAGATGGGCATGATGTCCTCGCCGACCGGCGAGCTGTTCTTCGACAACGTGCGGCTGGGCCCGGACCGGCTGCTCGGCGAGAGCGAACAGCACACGGACGGCGACGGCCGCGACAGCGCGCGCGCCAACTTCGCCGCCGAGCGGATCGGGATCGCAATGATGGCGTTGGGCATCATCGACGAATGCCACCGGCTGTGCGTCGATTACGCGAAGAGCCGCACACTGTGGGGCCGCAACATCGGGCAGTTCCAGTTGATCCAGCTCAAGCTGGCGAAGATGGAGATCGCCCGAATGAACGTGCAGAACATGGTCTTTCACACCATCGAGCGTCAGCAGGCCGGCAAGCCGCTGACGCTGGCCGAGGCGTCGGCGATCAAGCTGTACTCCTCGGAGGCGGCCACCGAGGTGGCGATGGAGGCCGTACAGCTGTTCGGCGGCAACGGATACATGGCCGAGTACCGGGTGGAGCAGCTGGCCCGCGACGCCAAGTCGCTGATGATCTACGCGGGCAGCAACGAGGTTCAGGTCACCCACATCGCCAAGGGACTGCTGGCCGACTGACGGGCGGGGCGCGCGGCTAGGCCGTCACCCAGATCGCCCGCGCGGCCGGGCTACCCAAATCGACCGTCGTCTCGGCGCCGTCGCCGGAATCGATGGCGACGGAGATCATGCCGGCGAATTCGCGCCGGGTCAGAACCCGCAGCCGGGAGTCGAGACTGATGCCGACGTCGGTGAAGTAGCGCAGCATCTCGGGGTCGGCGTCGGAGATGCGGGCCACCGTCCCGGTGTCCCCGTCGTCGCACGCCCACAGCTGGCGGGCCGGCGGGGTCGGCACCTGCCCGTCGGAGGCCGGTATCGGGTCACCGTGCGGGTCGCGCTGCGGAAAGCCCAGCTTGGCGTCGATGCGGGCCACCAGGCGATCCGACACCGCGTGCTCGAGCACTTCGGCCTCGTCGTGCACCTCGTCCCAGGCGTAGCCGAGCTCGTTGACCAGGAAGGTCTCCAGCAGCCGGTGCCGGCGCACCATCTCCAGCGCCGCGCGCCGCCCCGCCTCGGTCAGCGTCACCGCGCCGTATTTCTCGTGGTCCACGAGCCCCTGCTCGGCGAGTTTGCGGATGGACTCCGAGGCCGTGCTGGCCGACACCCCGATCTTCTCGGCCAGCATCTTGGTGCTGACCTTCTGCGGTGCGTCTTTCGGGGACCACTCCTGGGCATTCCAGATGACCTTCAGGTAGTCCTGGCCGACCG
>NZ_LZLU01000035.1:0-6878 GCF_001673415.1 Mycobacterium sp. 1165196.3
TCGAATGCTAGAACGGGCCACCGACAAAAAGCGCTCCCCTGAAACCACTGAAACAAAAGAGGCACAAGTGATTTGGGTTTGCCGGATCAACGCGTCAAAGCGTGGACCATCGCGCCTATTGCGTCGCCGAGAACAATGAGTCCAAGCGGCAACCGCGCTGCGGCGCGGTGCGCGATTGGATAGAGGTGGGTGAGTGCCATGGCCTCGTTGCTCACGGCCTGCAGCGGGTTCCTGCTCGCCGTCTTGTGGATGGATTTGATCTTCGACGTCCAGGTACTTCGGTATCGGAAGGCCACGACCGAACTGCCCGAGGCCGTGCTCGCTTCCATCGCGGCGTATTACCACCGCGCGACCACCGCGTCTCGGCCGATGAGCCGATTGATCGCACTCGTCATGCTGACCCTGGTGGGAACGCTGGTGCTGCAGGCCGCGCGGGGCCACGATCCCGGTTGGCTGCTGGTGACGTCGGCCGCGCTTGCCGGCATTCCGACCATGTTGGCGTTGACGCACACGGTTCCCGATGCGGTGCAGCTCGGGCACCGCGAGGACAGTCCGCCCGAGCAAACGCGCCTGGCGCGCTCGGTGTGCCGCGACCATCTGCTCTGCGCCGCCTGCATGCTCGCGTTTCTCGTCCTGTGGGTGGCGAACAGCACCGCGATCTGACCGCGGTGACGGGTCGTAGTCGCAAGGCGCAGGTCAGGACCCGCTGGCCACGTCAGTGAGCTACGTACTAAACTAGAACACGTTCCAATTCGGCGAGCTCCCAGGAGTTGTAATGCACACCCCTATCTGCGACGAACTCGGCATCGAGTTCCCGATTTTCGCCTTCACCCACTGCCGCGACGTCGTGGTGGCGGTCAGTAAGGCCGGGGGGTTCGGCGTGCTCGGTGCGGTCGGATTCACCCCCGAGCAGCTGGAGATCGAACTCAATTGGATTGACGAGAACATCGGCGACCACCCCTACGGCGTCGACATCGTCATCCCGAACAAGTACGAGGGCATGGACTCCCATCTGTCCGCGGAGGAGCTTGCCGAGACGCTGCGCAAGATGGTGCCGCAGGAGCACCTCGACTTCGGCAAGAAGATCCTCGCCGACCACGGCGTGCCGGTCGAGGACAGCGACGGCGACAGCCTGCAGCTCCTCGGCTGGACCGAGGCGACGGCCACGCCCCAGGTCGAGGTGGCGCTCAAGCACCCCAAGGTGAAGATGATCGCCAACGCGCTGGGCACCCCGCCGGCCGACATGATCAAGCACATCCACGAGGCCGGGCTCAAGGTCGCGGCGCTGTGCGGCTCCCCCTCGCAGGCTCGCAAGCACGCCGACGCCGGCGTCGACATCATCATCGCCCAGGGCGGTGAGGCTGGTGGGCACTGCGGCGAGGTGGGCTCGATCGTGCTGTGGCCGCAGGTCGTCAAGGAGGTCGCCCCGGTCCCGGTGCTGGCCGCCGGTGGCATCGGCAGCGGTGAGCAGATCGCGGCCGCACTGGCGCTCGGCGCGCAGGGCGCGTGGACCGGATCGCAGTGGCTGATGGTCGAGGAGTCCTCGAACACCCCGGTTCAGCAGCAGGCGTACGTCAAGGCCGGCAGCCGCGACACCGTCCGCAGCCGGTCGTTCACCGGCAAGCCGGCCCGCATGCTGCGCAACGACTGGACCGAGGCGTGGGAGGCACCGGAAAACCCGAAGCCGCTCGGAATGCCGTTGCAGTACATGGTCTCCGGCATGGCCGTGCGGGCCACCAACAGGTACCCGAACGAATCCGTCGACGTGGCATTCAACCCCGTCGGCCAGGTGGTCGGGCAGTTCACCAAGGTGGAGAAGACCTCAACGGTCATCGAGCGCTGGGTGCAGGAGTACCTGGAAGCCACCAACCGGCTGGACGAACTGAACGAGGCCGCCTCCGTCTGACGCGGAGGCTGGCCTGGCCGGTGCGCCTAGACCTCGTCGGCTTCGTCGGCTTCGTCGCGTCCGGTGAACACTTCCTTCGTCCGGTCCACCGCGTACGTGCCGATGTCGATCGAATTCGCGACGATGCCGCTGGCGCCGCCGGCGACGTCGCCGCGGATGATGTCGCTGGCGTGTTCGACGATGTCGGAGGCTTTTTCGACGGCGTTGGTCGCGATGTCCCTGACGGCGTCGACTGCATCCCTGGCGTTGAAGGCCATCTCGAGTCTCCCTTGTGTTGCAGGACGGTTGCTACGACTCTAGACGGGCTCGGGTGGCATTTCGCTACGGGCGGTGACGCCTATCGGGGCCTAGTAGTGCACCAGGCTGCGCCAGTAGTCTTCGGAAATTTCGGCCCCCGAGCGCAAAATTCGGGCCAGTCCGACGGCCATCGCGACGCCCAGCAGTCCCAGCCAGAGCCCGGCCAGCGCGATGACACCCCACAGCACGGCGGTGACGGTGGGCCAGGGCGAGAGCACCGCCAGCGCCGGCGCGAAGAAGAATCCGGTCCCGATGTACCAGGCCGAGCCGGCCCGGTCGGAGGCCAGCACGAAGCGTAGCCAGCGTGGGGTCGAAGGCTGAGCCGGACGATCGCGCATGGTCGTTACTCGGACGGTGGGAAGAACCCTGCCCCGGTGAACCAGCCCTCTTGCCACCCTTGGGCTCCCAGGCACAGCATCGGAAGTCCGCGGTCCGACTGTGCGGCGCTCTGCGGGCCTGGGCACTTGGCGCCCGCCTGCTGGACTCCGTACAGCGGATAAGAGGCCACCCAATAGCCGGTGGTCGCCGCGGGGAACTGATTGGGGGGCGGGAAGTGGCAAGCCTCGGCCTGGCCGCTGGGCCCCCGTCCGAAGATGAAACGCTCGTAGTTGTCGCACGGCGCGCCCAGCGAGGCCTGATAGTTCATGCCCGGCACGTCGCCGTCGTAACCGGCGGCCGCGCACGGGGCCAGGCCGATCGTGATGCCCGCTATCGAAGCGGCGCTGAGCAGTTCCCGAATCATGTCCTACCCCGCCTGTCGTCGCCGGTGACCTGCACCAAAGCATATCCGGCGGACCGTCGGCCACAAGACCGTTCCGGCTTGTGGGCCCGATCGTCGGCGTGCACCCGCGACACGGCGCGAAACGGCCGGTCAGGAACACGTTCCAATTCGCCGCCGACGATCTTTCCTCAATGCTTCCCAACCAAGGTGCGGCAGTGGTTTCCTTGCACAAGGACGACTAGACCACTTCGTCATCGAGGAGCGGGCCATGCCAACCGTCGAGCCAACTGCCAAGCCGGTCCCCAATCTCCCTCCCGGATTCGACTTCACCGACCCGGACATCCACGCCGAGCGGCTCCCGGTGGAAGAGCTGGCCGAACTGCGCCGGACGGCGCCGATCTGGTGGAACGAACAGCCCAATGGGGTGGGCGGATTCGACGACGGCGGCTTCTGGGTGGTGACCAAGCACAAGGACGTCAAAGAGATTTCGCGGCGCAGCGACGTCTTCTCCAGCCTGGAGAACACCGCCCTCCCCCGCTACAAAGAGGGCACGGTGCGCGAACAGCGCGATACCGGCAAGTTCGTGTTGCTCAACATGGATGCCCCGCAGCACACCCACCTGCGCAAGATCATCTCCCGCGGCTTCACACCGCGCGCCGTCGAGCTGCTGCGTGACGACCTGAACCAGCGCGCCCGTCAGATCGTCGAGAAGGCGGCCGCCGCGGGTTCTGGCGACTTCGTCGAGCAGGTGTCCTGCGAGCTTCCGCTGCAGGCCATCGCCGGACTGCTGGGAGTGCCGCAGGAAGACCGCATGAAGCTGTTCCACTGGTCGAATGAGATGGTGGGCGACCAGGATCCGGAATTCGCCCGCAATGACGCGATGGGTGCGTCGGTCGAGCTGATCACCTACGCCATGCAGATGGCCGCCGACCGGGCGCAGAATCCCGGCGAGGACATCGTCACCAAGTTGATCGAGGCCGACGTCGACGGGCACAAGCTCTCCGACGACGAGTTCGGTTTCTTCGTCATCCTGCTGGCCGTGGCCGGCAACGAGACCACCCGCAACTCCATCACACAGGGCATGATGGCCTTCACCGACTTCCCCGACCAATGGGAACTGTACAAGCGGGAGCGTCCCGTCACCACGGCCGACGAGATCGTCCGATGGGCCACCCCAGTCACCTCGTTCCAGCGGACCGCCCTAGAGGACTACGAGCTGTCCGGCGTGCAGATCAAGAAGGGCCAGCGCGTCGTAATGGTCTACCGCTCAGCCAATTTCGACGAGGACGTATTCGAGGACCCGTTCACCTTCAACATCCTGCGCGACCCCAACCCGCACGTCGGGTTCGGTGGCACCGGCGCGCACTACTGTATCGGGGCCAACCTGGCGCGGATGACCATCGACCTGATGTTCAACGCGATCGCCGATGCCATGCCCGACCTGGAATCGGTCGGCAAGCCCGAGCGGCTGCGGTCGGGGTGGCTCAATGGGATCAAACACTGGCAGGTCGACTACCACACCAACGGCTCCCAGAAATGTCCTGTCGCGCATCAGGCCCAGGGGTGACAAGCTAATCACATGCCCACTCATCGAGCCGTCCATGTCCCGTCCGCCGGTGCAGCTTTGGAGCTGGTCGACGCCGAAACCAAGCCACCGGGTCGCGATGAGGTACGGCTGACGGTCGCCGCGTGCGGCATCTGCGGAACCGACGCGCACTTCGTCAACGGCGGCTTTCCCGGCATGTCGTGGCCGCTGACTCCCGGGCACGAGATCGCCGGCAAGATCGCCGAAATCGGCGACGGGGTCCAGGATTTCGCGGTCGGCGATCGCGTCGCGGTCGGCTGGTTCGGCGGATGTTGCCAGCGCTGCGACCAATGCCGCAAGGGACAGTTCATTCACTGCGAAAACGGCAAAGTGCCGAATTGGCAATATCCCGGCGGATATGCCGAGTCGGTGACCGTACCGGTGAGCGCTCTGGCGCGCATACCGGCCGAGCTCTCCGATGCCGAAGCCGCCCCGATGGGATGCGCCGGCGTGACCACCTATAACGCGTTGCGGCACACCAATGCGCTGCCCGGCGACCGGGTGGCGGTACTCGGCGTCGGCGGCCTGGGCCACCTCGGGGTGCAATTCGCCCGGGCCATGGGTTTCGAGACCATCGCGATCAACCGCGGCACCGGCAAAGCCGACGACGCCCGAAAGCTGGGCGCCCATCACTACATCGACTCCACGGCCAACGACCCCGCCGAAGCGCTCAAGGACTTGGGCGGCGCGACGGTCGTCCTGGCCACCGCCGGAAACTCCAAGGCCATGGCCGACACGGTCGGCGGCATCCTGCCCCGGGGCCAACTGGTCACCATCGGCGTCACGCCCGAACCGCTGCCGATCAGCCCGGTGCAGCTGATAACGCCGGGCATCAGCATCGTCGGCCATCCCTCCGGTACGGCGAAAGACGTCGAGGACACAATGCATTTCGCGGTCTTGTCCGGCGTAAGAGCGTGGATCGAGGAGCTGCCGCTGTCGCAAGCCGCGGAGGGCTACGCGGCCCTGGAAGGCGGCCGGGCGCACTACCGCACCGTTTTGACCATGTGACACAGTCGATTCGTGACTTCCGACCAAAGCGCGGTGTGGACGATCGGCCCGGCTGACGGTGAGTTGTTGCTGCGCACCGGCGTTAGCGGCAGGGCGGCGCGGATGGGCCATCGCCTTACCATCGCGATGACGCGCTGGCGTGCCACCGTGAGCTGGTCCGACTCCCGACCCGTCAGCGCACAGCTCACCGTCGAGACCGATTCGTTCGAGGTACTGCGTGGTGACGGCGGTGTCAAAGGGCTGTCCGGGGCGGAGAAGGCGCTGGTGCGGTCCAACGCCCTGAAGTCGTTGTCCGCCAGCCGGTTTCCCGAAATCTGCTATACGGCGGATGTCATCGAAAACGCCGGCGATAACTACCGCCTGATGGGCGCTCTGCACATTCGGGGAGTGTCGCGGGACCATGTCGTCGAGGTGCAGACCGAAGACCTCGGGGAATCATGGCGGATGTCAGTCGAATCCACCATCCGGCAGTCCGACTACGGCATCAAGCCGTACTCGCTGCTGATGGGGTCGGTCCAGGTCGCCGACGACGTGTCGTTGTCGTTCGCCGCCGTTCGCGCCCAGGGCAACTGAGGGCCGCGGTCACCGGCGCCGGGCGAGCTCAGGGTTGCGGGTCGGTCGCTGCGCGCGGGGCCGAGTCAACCGCCGGATCGCCGGTGTCACCGGGTATGTGCTCGAGCACCCGGGTCAGGTAGGGCTGTCGGTTACCGCCGTCCGACTGTCGTTCGCCACCGGCGCCCGGCTGCTCCTCCGGAACGCTGGCGTCCGAAACCGGTTCGCCGGCAGGGAGTTTCGTTTGTGGGGCCGGCGGCTTGGCCGGCGGGGCCGCCGGAAGCGGCGCGACGGCCGTCACCGCCTCGGCGATCTGGGGGGTGGGCGGGTCGACACCGAGGCGGCCGCGAGCGATCGCCGGCTGCGTGTCATCGGAGTGACCTGGAACGACGAAGCATCCGCACAGGCCGCGCTGGTCTTGGAGGCCTTGACCGACGCGGGATTCGACAACGTCGTGCCGATCCGGTTCCTCGAAGCCATCGAGACGTTGGCTCGGGCCATCGCGCCCGTCATCGGCTACGAGCAGACCGCCGTCTGCATCCTCGACCGGGACTCGACGACCGTGGTCATGGTCGACACGCACGACGGTGAGACCCAGACGGCCACCAAGCACGTGCGGGGCGGCTTCGACGGCCTGACCCGCTGGCTGACCGGCATGTTCGAGCGCAACGGATGGCAGCCCGGCGGCGTCGTCGTGGTGGGCGGCCACAGCGACATCGACGGCCTCTCCTGGCAGCTCGAAACGACTTTGCCGGTACCGGTTTTCGTGCAATCGATGGCCCAGGTGACGATCGCGCGCGGCGCGGCGC
>NZ_LZLU01000036.1:0-507 GCF_001673415.1 Mycobacterium sp. 1165196.3
CCGGTCCATGTCCTATCGGGAGCTTGACGAGGCGGCCAATCGGTTAGCGCATCTGCTGGTCGAGTCCGGCGCGGGCCCGGGTGAGTTTGTCGCGCTGCTGTTGTCGCGGTCGGCCGAGGCGATCGTGGCGATCCTGGCGGTGCTCAAATCCGGGGCGGCCTATCTGCCGATCGACCCGGCGCTGCCGGGCGCGCGGGTGGAATTCATGCTCACCGATGCCGCCCCGAGGGTCGCGGTCACCACCGCCGAGCTGGTGGATCGGCTCGAGGGGTTTGGTGGGGTGGTCATCGACGTGGCCGACCCGGCGGTGGCGGCCCAGCCGAGCACCCCGCCGCCGGCGCCGTCGCCGGCTGATGTGGCGCATGTGATCTACACGTCGGGGACCACGGGTGTGCCCAAAGGCGTTGCGGTGACGCATCACAACGTCGCGCAGCTGTTCGACGATCTGGATATCGGGGTCGATCTGTCGGCCGGGCAGGTGTGGACGCAGTTCCACTCGTATGCCTT
>NZ_LZLU01000037.1:0-35295 GCF_001673415.1 Mycobacterium sp. 1165196.3
CATCGAGGATCGCGCGGTCGTCGCCCCAGCGCCGGCTCGGTTCCATGGCGGCGATGTTACGGGATGCGTTGTGCTGCTTTGTTATCTGACGCGAGCAGAATCCGGCCCAGCCTGAGCCGCTAACGAATCCTCCTGCAGCACAACGTGTCAGCGAGCCAGAAAGGGCCATCGATGGGGTACTCCGCGGCGGACGAGTCTTTCACCCACCAGCTGCCGACGACGTTCGACCAGGTGCACGACACCGATCCGACGTGGTCGGATCGGTGCTACTTCTTCGCCGCGTCGCCGGACGGCACCATGCTGTTGGCCAGCGGCTACGGCAACAACCCGAACACCGCCAGCGGGTTGGGTTACGTCAAGGTCAGCCTCGCCGACGGCCGGCACTGGGACCTGTTGTCCGGTCGGCCGGTATCAGGCGATGACCGCGCCGAGCTGCGCGCCGGGCCGATGCGCTGGACCTGCGTCGAGCCGCTGAAGAAGTGGCGATTGGACATCGAGCCCAACAACTCCGGAATCGAATGGGAACTCTATTACGAACCCACCGCCCCGATGTGGGAGTTGTTACCCATGAAAGTGCATGGCAAGAACGGCGAACTGCTCGCGGACATGTACCACATGAAAGAACCCGGCCGGTGGAGTGGTTGGGTGCAGATCGACGGGGAACGCATCAGCGTCGACGGCTTCCACGGCGGACGTGACCGCACCTTCGGGGTGCGGATCTCCGACAAGATCGACTTCTGGCTGTGGCTCGACGCCGGCTTCGGCGACCATGCCATCGAAGCGTGGATCATCGAATCCTCCGATGGCACGGTCAATTACGTCGACGGCGGCATCACGCATGCCGACGGGACCTTGTCGAAGCGATTCGTCAAGATCTCCCACGAGGTCGAATTCGACGGCGACCGCAAGCGGCCCACCCGCGCGGTGCTCGTCTTCACCGATGAGGACGGCGAGGCCCATCGGGTGATCGCCGAGGCGCCGCACCTCGAGGTCAACGCCTATTACGGGCTGCCGATGGCGCACTGCCAGTACGAGGACCTGGGCGGCGGCGCATACTTCATCCATTTGACTTGGGACAGCAGCGATCCCGAACAGCTGACCGAGACAGAGGGCAAGTCGATGGCCCTGGACCAGCTGATGCGGTTCGAAAGGGGTGGCGAGACCGGTTGGGGCATCTTCGAATTGCTGCTGGGCGGCCAGGGTTATCGCCGTTACCCCAACTGGGCGGCGATGGACATGTCCGCATTCACCCAGGACAAAACCCCGGTCGATCGACTGCCCGCGGATGACGCGGGGGTGCGCCAATGACGCTGGGCGAGGAGTTGCAACGGCGGCTCGGTGGCTGGCTGCGCACGCAGCTGCCGGACGCCGACGACGTCCGTCTCGAGGGCGTCGACCGGGTGAGCTTCGGGCACTCGGCCGAGATGATGACGCTGCGCGTCGTCACCCGCACGGATGGGCGCGACGACCACCAGGACGTCGTGTTGCGGCTGCGCCCGCGGCCACCGGCGCTGTTGGAGCCCTACGACCTGGCGCGCCAGTTCCGGATTTTGCGAGCCCTGGCCGAAACCCCGGTCCGCGTGCCGCGAGCGCTGTGGCTCGAGCCCACCGGCGACATCCTCGGCAGGCCGTTCTTCGTCATGGAACGCGTCGACGGCGACGTCTACGAAATGGAGCCGCCGCCCGACGCCGACCGTGCTGTGGTGCGAATGTGTCAGAGCCTGGTCGAACAGCTGGCCGCCATCCACACGGTCGACCTGAGACGGACCGGGCTGGACACCCTCGACGACGGCTCGGACCATCTGGACCGCGAGCTCGCGCACTGGGCCGCGGAGATGAACCGGGTCAAGCGCGACCGCCTGCCCGCCCTGGAGCGGCTGCACGAGGCCCTGCTCGCCGCCGAGCCCGCGCCGTACCCGAAGGTCACCCTTGTGCACGGGGACGCCAAACCGGGCAATTTCGCCTTCTCCGGCGGCGAGGTCAGCGCGGTCTTCGATTGGGAGATGACGACCGTCGGTGATCCGCTGACCGACATCGGGTGGCTCGAAATGCTGTGGATGCAGCCGGTCGGGATCACCAGCCACCCCGCGGCCCTTTCCATCGATGAGCTGCTCGCACACTACGAGTCGGCCAGCGGCATCACGGTCACCGACCGGCCCTGGTATCGGGCGTTCAACGCGTTCAAGATGGCCGTCATCTGCCTCATCGGCGCGATGCTCGTGGAGGACGGGCACAGTGCGGACCAGAAACTCGTGCTGGCCGCTTACGGCACCTCGTTGCTGACCAGCGCCGGGCTCACCGAGCTAGGAATCGACGAAGCCCTCGACGACGGTCCGGTGCTGCCGCGGGAAGAACGCATCCAGCAGGTGCTGGCGGGCTGATCAGGCGTTGACGTCGGTCCACGTCAACGTGACGCGGGTGCCCTGCGGCGTGGGCTCGATGACCACGGCGTCGGCGAGCACCTCCATCAGCGGAATGCCGCGGCCGCGCCGCTGCTGCTGGCGCTGCACCGGCACCTTCTGTCGCCAACGGCCGCGGTCGTCGACGGTCACCGCGAGGGTGTCGGCATTCGCGTCGTAGGCTGCCCGCACGTCGAGCGTGCCGCGCTCGGCGGCGTCGACGTAGGCGAATTCCGCGGCGTTGGCGATCGCCTCGTTCACCACCAGCAGCAGATCGCTGAACCGGTCGTCGTCAAGGGAGAAGTACCGCTCGAGCCACGCCGCGAATTCGGCGCGGGTGCGGGCCGCGCTGCGCGCGTCGGCGACCACACGCGTCCGTACGAAGCGGGATCGGTCATCGATGTTGGACACGTTCTGCGGCTGGTCAGCGCGTCCCGTCATTCCCAGTTGCATTGCCACCCTGTCGACGCTCACTCACCAGCGATGCCGCTCAGCGCTCCGTCCAGACTGCTGTAGAGCGAGAGCACGCTGTCGATACCCATGAGTTTGATCGGCCTGCTGGTGGCCGAGCCATTGGCGACCACCGCGAACTGCGTCGGCGGCTCGAGCTCGGCCTGCGCGGAAACCAGGACCGTCATCCCGGCCGACGCCAGAAAACCGACTTTGGACAGATCGACGATCAAGGCCGCGGGCTTGGTCGCCAGCGCGGTCTGGATCGCGTCGGCCAGCAGCGGCGAGCTGAGCATGTCGACTTCGCCGGAGACGCTGAGCACGACCGCCTGGTCTACCTGGTGTTTGCCCACTTCAAAAGCGGTTGGATCGACTAAGTCGCCGGTTTGTTCGCCCATGGTCTATCACTCACATTCGGTCCCTTGCGGGACACCGCTAGCCTTCTGAACAGCCACTGCCGTATCCGGGGGCTGTTTATTCAACCCCGCGGGAACACGCTTGCCTACGGAGGAGACGCACCCCGTCGATCTGCGCTGGTAAATGCAGATACAGCTACAAGTGTTTAGTCAATGGTAGGACACGCGGCGTACCACGCTCAAAACGCTGAACGATTTCGGGCGCCGCGACGTAGTCCGGATGTGCGTGACGGCCAGCCTAGAAGTTGCACGGGCCAACGGCCCGTGCGTGAATTGCTTCCACCTGCTTCGCTCTCGCCCCGCGTGTCGTGGCCTGCAGAAATGGGAAGGACGGTCGGCCGTGGAACCCGGTGATCGCGGCGGCGAGCAACACAGCGGCGAGCGGCCCGACGATCCCGGAGAAGACCCGCGCGCGGCGTCGACTTCCGGTGCGCTGAACCGGCGGCGCGCACTGCTCGGCATGGGCGCGGTAGCCGGCGCCGCCGCGGTCGACGTCGGTGGCTTCGCCTATGCCGGTGCCTGGCTACGGCCCGGCGCGCTGACGCCGCCCCGATTCACCGATCGCTTCGAGCACGTCTATGGCCGCCACGCCGGGTTCCGGCGAAACCACGCCAAAGGGCTCAGCGCCACCGGCACGTTCGTCAGCACCGGGGCGGCAGCGGGGATCTGCCGGGCCGCGGTCTTCGCGCCCGGAAGCGTTCCCCTGATCGGCCGGTTCTCTCTGTCCGGTGGGTTGCCCGACCAGGCCGACAAGCTCGACACCGTGCGCGGGCTGGGGCTGCTGTTCGACGGGCCCGCCGGGCGGCAGTGGCGCACCGCGATGATCAACCTCCCGGTCTTCCCGGACAGCACCCCGCAGGGGTTTTACGACCGGTTGCTGGCGTCCAAGCCGCTGCCCGGCACGGGCAAGCCCGACCCGCAGCAGATGGCCGCGTTCCTGCAACGCCATCCCGAGACCGCCGCGGCCATGCGGATCATCAAGCAGGCGCCGCCGAGCACGGGATTCGCCGACAGCGCCTTCCATGCGCTTAACGCCTTTCGGTTCACCAACGGCGCCGGCGCGACGGTGCCGGTGCGCTGGTCGGCGATTCCCCAGCAAGGCGCCGACGTGGCGGCCCTGCCCGCCGGGCCGCCGGCCAAGGACTACCTGTTCGACGCCCTCATCCGGACGCTGGCGCGCACCCCGCTGACCTGGCGGCTGATGCTCACCGTCGGCGAGCCGGGGGACCCGACCGACGACGCCACCAAACCGTGGCCGCCGGGACGGCGCGCCATCGACGCCGGCACCATCACCATCTCCGCGGTCCAGACGGAGGACGCCGGCAACGCGCGCGATATCAACTTCGACCCGCTGGTGCTGCCGGACGGCATCACCGCCTCCGACGACCCGCTGCTCGCGGCGCGCTCGGCGGTGTACGCCCGTTCATTCGGTCGCCGCGCCGGTGAGCCCAAAACGCCCAGCGCAGTCGGCGTCGAAGCGGTCCTGCAATGACTGAGGCGACCGTCGCGCCGCGGTTCACCCTGCTTTCGCGCGTCCTGCATTGGCTGATGGCCCCGATGGTGATCGCGCAGTTGCTCATCGGCGTGACCATGGTCGCCGCCCTGGGCCTGTACCCACGACTACTGGCAATCCACCGGCCGCTGGGCCTGCTGATCCTGGCCTTCGCCCTGGTCCGGCTGGTGAACCGGCTCAGGCACCGGCCACCGCCGTTTTTGGCCACCATGAGCAAGGCCGAACGCCGCGTCGCGACGGGATCGGAGTACCTGCTCTACGCCCTGCTGCTCGTGCAGCCCCTGACCGGGTGGGCCATGCTGTCGTCGGCGCGCTTCCCGATCACCCTGCTCGGGCCCGTCGCGCTGCCCGGCATCGCACCGCACAACGTCGACGTCTTCGCGGTCCTGCGCGAGTGCCACGGCGCCTTCGCGCTCCTGCTTTTCCTCGCGTTTACCGCCCACATGACGGCGGTACTCTTCCACACGCTCGTCTTGCGCGACCGGCTCCTCGACCGCATGGCGGTGTGGCGCAGCAAGCCGCCACCCCGCAGCCAGACCGAGGCGCAGACCGACGTCGCAGTCTGACGACCTGCCTGCTCGGGCCCAAAGTGGCCGAATATGATCGGCACGATTCGGACTTGAGCGCGCGGTCACCGGCCGTGGGCGCCGTGCCCGTGAGGGCCATGAGGAACTGGGAGAGTTCAATGTCGAACCAGCAGCAAGCGGAGCGGATGACGGCGGGCAAAGGATTCATCGCGGCGCTCGACCAGAGCGGCGGTTCGACGCCCAAGGCGCTGCGCCTCTACGGCATCCAGGACGACGCCTACTCCTCCGAGAAGGAGATGTTCGACCTCATTCACCAGATGCGCTCGCGGATCATCACGTCCCCGGCGTTCACCGGTGACCGGGTGCTGGCCGCGATCCTGTTCGAGCAGACCATGGACCGCGAGATCGCGGGCAAGCCGTCGACCACCTACCTGTGGGAGACCAAGGGCGTGGTGCCGATCCTCAAGATCGACAAGGGCCTGGCCGACGCGTCCGACGACGTCCAGCTGATGAAGCCGATCCCGGGCCTCGACGAACTGCTGGACCGGGCCGCCGGCCTGGGCGTCTTCGGGACCAAGGAGCGGTCGGTGATCGGCGGTGCCAACCCCAAGGGCATCGCGGCGGTGATCGCCCAGCAGTTCGAGCTGGGCCATCAGGTGCTCTCGCACGGTCTGGTGCCCATCATCGAGCCCGAGGTCACCATCTCGATTTCGGACAAGGCCGAGGCCGAGGGCATCCTGCGCGACGAGATCACCAAGCAGCTCGACTCCGTGCCGGACGGTCAGCGCGTGATGCTCAAGCTGAGCCTGCCCACCGAGGTCAACTTCTACCGTCCTCTGATCGAGCACCCGAAGGTGATGCGGGTGGTCGCCCTGTCCGGCGGTTACTCCCGCGAGGAAGCCAACGACCTGCTGGCCAAGAACACCGGGCTGATCGCCAGTTTCAGCCGCGCGCTGACCGAGGGCCTGACCGTCGACCAGTCCGACGAGCAGTTCAACGCCACCCTGGACAAGGCGATCCAGTCCATCTACGACGCTTCGGTGGCCGGCTGAACCTTCCTGCGGGCCCTCGGTCCTGGTAGTAGCGGGACCACCCGAACGGCGCCCATCGGCGCTAGGGTCACTTCATGCGCGATCAGCAAGCGCTGGCGACGTTCCTGCGGGCACGGCGCGGCTTGTTGAAGCCCGCCGATGTCGGCCTTGTCGGGGGTGAACGCCGGCGGGTGGCCGGCTTGCGCCGCGAGGAAGTCGCGATGCTGGCCGGCATCAGCGCCGAGTACTACCTGCGGCTGGAGCAGGGGCGCGAGCGGCAGCCTTCAGACCAGGTCCTCGAGGGGCTCGCCAGCGCGCTGCAACTCAACGACGATGCCGCCGAATACATGCGGACCCTCACCCATCCCGCCCCCCGCCGACGGCGTCCGGCGGCAGCGAAGGTGGACCCTAGCATGCAGGGGCTGCTCGACACCTGGCATCTGACTCCCGCTTATGTGCAGGACCGTCATATGAACATCCTGCTGGGCAACTCGATGGCGCGGGCGCTCATTCCGTACTTCGCGCCGGGCTCCAATCATCTGCGGTTCATCTTCTTGGACCCCGAGTTGCGCAAGTGGCTTCGTAACTGGGACGAGGTCGCCGGCATTCTGGTGTCCTGGTTGCGCTTCAACATCGCCGAGGAGAGTCCCGGCGATCCGGAACTGCAAAAGCTGATCGGCGAGTTGAGCATCGCCAGTCACGACTTCCGCACGCTGTGGGCCCGCCAGGACGTCAAACAGAAGACCAGTGGCATGGGGCTGATAAATCACCCGCAGGTGGGCCCGCTCGACCTGCACTACCGCGCCTTCGTTCTTCCCGAAACACGGCAGGCGCTGGTCACCTACTACGCGGAAGCCGGTTCACCGTCGGAAGAGCGGCTGCGTCTGCTCTCCAGCCTCGCGCAGCCCACGACGTAAGCCCTGGGCGCCATGCGCTCCTAGCGCGCGCCAATTGAACTGCAGCGCGGGCTATCTCGCTTCACGTCGCCGCGCTGCCTAGCCGCCGCGCTACCAGGAACGACGGGGCCTGGATGCGCCCTGGAGCACCCGACATGCTGATTGCAACAAACCGACGGCCAAGGAGCAATCGACGGTGGGCATGGCATCTGCACAAACCAATTCGGCGGCGGCGCAGGACTTTCAGGCGCGGGTGCGGGCAAATCAGCAGCGCCTCACGGGCGAGCTGAAACCGTGTTACGACTTCATCGTGTGCGGAGCCGGGTCGTCGGGTTCGGTCGTCGCGGGGCGCCTGGCCGAGAATCCGGAGGTCAATGTGCTTTTGGTGGAGGCGGGCGGCGATGACGACGTACCGGCCGTCACCCAGGCCAACCAGTGGCCCTACAACCTCGGCAGTGAACGCGATTGGGGCTTTCGTGCCGTACCGAACCCGCACATCAACGGGCGGTCCATTCCGATGTCGATGGGCAAGGTGCTGGGTGGGGGATCCAGCATCAACGTCATGTGCTGGGCGCGCGGCCACAAGAACGACTGGGACTTCTTCGCCGACCAAGCCGGGGATCCGGGCTGGGGCTACGACGCAGTTCTCGACATCTATCGCCGCATCGAAGACTGGCATGGCCCCGCCGATCCCGCCTACCGGGGCACCGGTGGACCGGTGTTCGTGCAGCCCGCTCCCGAACCGAGCCCGCTGGCACCGGCCACGCTATTGGCCGCGCGTTCGATCGGGATTCCCACTTTCGAAAATCCCAACGGGCGCATGATGGAAGGGCCCGGCGGGGCGGCCATTGAAGATATCCGCGCGCGCAACGGCAAGCGGGAGTCGATATTTCGTTCCTACACGTATCCGCTCATGGATCGGCCCAACCTGACGGTGCTCACCGAGGCCCTCGTGACCCGGGTGGTCTTCGATGCGAACCGCGCTACCGGGGTTCAGATCCGGTATCGCGGGTCGACGCTCGTCGTCGGCGCCGAGTGCGAGGTGGTGCTGTCCCTGGGGGCCATCCATACCCCGAAGGTGTTGATGCAATCGGGGATCGGCGACGAGGGACAGCTGCACGCCTTCGGAATCCCTGTGCGCCAGCATCTTCCGGGTGTGGGCCGCAACTTCCAGGACCATGTGGCTATCCACTGCGTGTGGCAGGACCGGGTGCCGCTGCCGCCGCGCAACACCATGTCGGAGGCGACGGTGTATTGGACCATGTCGGATGCCGAGACGCCGGACGTGTTCATCTGCCAGGCCGAGGTGCCCATCGGCACCGACGAGACGATTGCCAGATTCGGCCTCCCACAGTCCGGTTGGACGCTGTTCGCCGGTGTGGCACACCCGAGGAGTCGTGGACACCTCCGGCTGACCGGACCACACCCGGATGATCCGATCCGCATCCACGCCAATACTTTTGGTGATCCCGACGACCTCAAGGCGGCGTTAGCCGCGGTGGAGTTGTGCCGCGAACTCGGGAACTCGCAGGCCCTGTGCCCGTTCGTCAGCCGGGAGGTGACACCCGGCAACCTGAAGGGCCGTGACCTCGAGGGCTTCGTCCGCGACGCCGCGACCAGTTACTGGCATCAGAACGGTACGGCCAAGATGGGCCGCGATTCGGATGCCGTCGTCGACGCATCACTGCGCGTCTACGGGATCGAGAAGCTGCGCGTCGCCGACGCGTCGGTGATGCCGGGAATCACCACCGGCAACACCATGGCGCCCAGCGTGATCATCGGCGAGCGCGCCGCCGCGATGCTCGTCGCGGACCACTCCTAGTAGCGGTGCCGGGCCATGCGCGGGGGCCCGGAGTCACCGTCGTCGGAGACCAGTGCGGGCACCATCTCGCTGGTCACTAGGCCCTCGTGTCGGGTCGCTTCGTCGATGACGGCGAAGGATTCGGCGATGTTGGCCGGCGTATCGATCACCACGGTGACGACGGGAACCCGGCGGGTCAACGAGAGCAATCCGTCGCCGTGGGGCGGGTGGTCGCCGTGGAACCCCCAGACGCCGCGCAGCACGGTCGCGCCGTCGACGGTCTTGGCTTGGCGCAGCCGCTGGACGATCGCGCGGTGTATCGGCACACCCGCATGGTGCGCCGATTCCGAGGTGTAGATCGTCAGCTGCTGGAACAGCGGCAGGCCGCGCTCGTCGACGCCGGGCAGGGCGTGCGGCCGCTCCAGAAACCGGCCGTCGCGCTTGCACACCCGGACCCGTTCGACGGTGAACAGCGGCCTGCGCAGCAGTTGGCCGAGCTCCGGTAGCACCCGACCGATGCGCTCGCCGGAGCCGACGACCACGATCACCATCGGCACATCGGCGTTGCGGCCAAAGAAGTTCGCGCGCTGGCGTTCTCCGTGTGCGACGCCGTCCACCCCGAGCAACACCGTGGCGCCGGCCAGGCCGCGCCGGTGCATCAAGTCGCACAGCGCGATGTAGGCGGGCGAGCCGTCGACGCGCTGCTTGCGCCCGACGTAGATCGTCAACTTGACGGCGTCGTGCAGATCCTCGGGTAGCCGCGGTGACCCGATGTCGTCGTGCAGCAGCCGAGCACGTTCCAGGGTCACCAGGCCTCGCTGCTTGACGCTCAGCACCGGGTCGAGCAGCGCCTCGATCTTCGCTCGCGTGTCGACCGCGATGATCGCCACGGGCGGGTCCTCGGACAACGTCAGCGACTCGTCGGTGCGCAGATAGTGACCGGTGCCGAACCCGCCGATGCCGCGCAGCAGGACGCCGCAGGCGATTCGGTGCCGCGCGTACAGGCCGAGCAGCACATCGGAGACGAAACTGTCCCCGGTCCGCCTGCGCTCGGCCAGATAGGTGGTGAGCTTCAGGCAATCGTCGTCCATCGCCGCTCCCGTCGCCCTTGCGCCGAGCGTACCGTTCGCAGACGTCAAGCGTCGCAGCGGTGTTCGGTGTGACCTACCTCAGCGCAGCTGCTCGGTGGGCACGCCGTAGCGGTCCTGGTAGGCGCTCACTCGCTCACGCACTTCGACCGCGTCCAGCCCGGTGTCCGCCCAGGTGTATCGGCTGCGCCCGCCGTCCGAGGGGTGGGAGGCGAGGAAGTCGCGCATCTTCTGCTCGGCATCGGGGCGCAGCTCGCGGTCCATCCGCTGGTAGATGTCCTTGATCGTGGTCCAGGGGTCGTTCATGAAGTCGGCGAACTGCACGTCGATCACCCGGTCCGCGGGCACGGCGCCGCTGTCCCGCAAGGCCATCTCGCGCTCCAGGCCGACGATGATCTCCTCGTAGGACTGGGCCGCGCACTCGGTGATGCTGGATTCGTCGCTGCACATCCGGCGCAGGTGATGGGTGAGCGCGGCGATCGACGATATGACGTTGAGTGGGTCGCGGTGGGTCTGCACGATCAACGCGTCCGGGTATTCGGCCAGCAAGACGTCCAGCTGCCACAGGTGGGCGGGCGACTTCAACAGCCACTGACCGGACACACCGGATTGCAAGTGCTGCAGGAAGATTCGGTGGAAGCGATAGGCGCCGGCATGGTCGGCTTCGTACATCAGCCAACGGTAGTAGCTCGGCAGCCGATACTGCACCGAGAAGATCATGCTGACGAACTCGGCCGCGGTGATGCGCACACACTCCTGGCCGACCAGCGCTCCCATCGGGTGAAAGGCCAAGAACCCCGGCATGATCTGTTCGGAAAGGTCGATGCCGGCCTGGGTCTGGGCAATGCGGGGATCGCTGTGATAGGTCTCGGGCTGCGGCACCGGACAGGGCTCGTCGACCTCCCACGTCAGCGGCGCGCGCAGCTCGGGATCCTGGGCGAGCAGGTCGTAGAGAATCGTGGTGCCGGTGCGCGGCTGGCCGACGATGAAGATCGGCGCCTTGACCTCCTCGCGGGAGACCTCGGGATGTTCTTTGCGCCAAGCGATTACGCCGAGCCGGTTCTTCAGCGCCCGCATCAGGTCAAGGTGGGCGATCTCGACACCGATGTCGGATAGCCGGGCGTCGTTGATCAGCCCGTCGGTCACCCGGTGCAATCCGGGCCGCCAACCCTCGTCGCCGAAGTCGTCGCTGCCGACTTCGTCGCAGGCGGCGGCGATCAATCGTTCCGGAGCGAAGCGGTCCTGCAATGTCATTTCCGCTCCTCGGCCTCGCGCACGGACACGGTGACGTCGGGCGGGCTCGGATTGTCCAGCCAGCGCACGACGATGAAGCCGCGATGCCGGCCACCGGTGTCGAGCCAGTGGCCAAACCCGAAGTCTTCGGCCGCGATTGCGATCCGCACCCGCCCGTCGGCGTTGGGCTGGACGCCGCGGTTGGTCACCGAGCTGTGCCGGCGATGCGGCTCCAGGCATTCGTGCCAAATGCTTTCCAGCGTGACGTTCCAGTACCGGGTGTCGGGCGGGACGATGTCCAGGACGAGGGCCTGACCGGGTTCGAGCCGAAAGGTGCCCATCATGTACAGGTTGTCCGGCGTGGTGTCGGCCGCACCCAGGTCGGCGGCTTGGGCGGTCAGCAACGTATTTGGCGTGTGCAGGAGTTCCGGCTTGATGGTGCGGTGCAGGGTCGCGAGTTTCATCAGCGACCATGCCATCGCGGTGAATTGGTCGGCGAGCCCGTCGTCGGTCAGCGTCGGCACGGGCCCGGGGTCCAGCGCCTCGATCCGCAGCGTCGCCAATTCCTCGTTCGACCGGTCACCGATGTATTCCCGGACGACCACCGACGAGGCGTCGTCGGGGATCTTCACCCACTGAGCGCCGGCCAGATCGGCGGGTTCGTCGGCCGCGAGCACGAGCGTGAACTCACCGGAGTCGAGCGCCAGGTCGACGTCGCTCAGGTAGGCCGCCATCCGCCGCGGGGTGAGTCCGGTCCCGGCCAGGATCTGGAATCCCAGGTAAGCGCTGGAGCCGCGGGTGCCGGTGATGCGGTAGCGGCGGTCGCCGCGAATCATCGCCAGGTAATACTTGCCGTCCGGGTTGGGGCCCCCGACCATCCGGTTCTCCGAGCACATATCGAAGAACGACGGCCGCTCGGGGTCGGATTCGACCGTCATCTGCGCGCACAGCGCTGACACCCGGGCGACCACGCGCAGACCCTCGGCCAGTTCCCGCGCCGACTCGGCATCCTCGGTCACGATCTTGGTGACGTCGGCCAGCATCTGCTGGAAGAACTCCCACGCGGCGCGCGCCTTAGGGGCCGGCTGATCGGACGAAGCGGTGATCTGAGACATCGTCTCATGCTAAGACTATGTCTTACGATTGTGGGGACGATTCGCAGGAAACAGGGTGGGGACATGTCAAGTGCAGCGTCCGCTACGCCGTCGCTGGCCCAGCGCAAGCGTGCGGCGATGCGCCAGCGCATCGCCACGGCGGCCGCCCAGCTGGTCGCCAGCCGGGGTCTGGCGGGGGCCACGGTGGACCGCATCGCCGACACCGCTGACATTGGCCGGGCAACGTTCTTCCGCTACTTCAGTTCCAAGGAAGACGCCGTCGCCGAGGGCATGAACGCCCACTGGCTGGACCGGATCACCGCCGCGCTGGCCGCCCAACCACCGCAGCTGACCGCCATCGAAGCGGTAGCCGGCGCCTTCGGTGAGCTCGCCCGTGGCTTCGCCGAGATCGAAACGCAGATCCGCGAATTGGCCACGCTGACAAGGTCATCCGACACGCTGGACGCGTGGACGCTGCATATCTATGTGCGCTATGAGCTGGCGATCGCCGAGCTCATCGCGCCCCGCATGCCCAACCTGACCCCGCAGGACCCGCGGCCACGCCTGATCGGGGCGCTGGCGATGGCGGCGGTGCGCGTCGCGCTGGACGACTGGCTGAGCCACGGGGGTTCGTTGCCCGACCGGGTGCGCCGGGGCCTGGCCGCGGTGTCGGTCGACTGACGCGCGACGGTCAGGCGACGGTGAGCGCCTCCACGATGAGCCGGGTGGTCCGTTCGGCGCGGCGGCGCGAGTAGGGCTGCGCGCCGGAAAGGATCGGGTACACCACCCCACCGACGATGGCATCCGCAGCCGATTCCGCGGTGGCCTCGTCGATGCCGTCGGCCCGGAGCCGGGCCCGCACGCTGTCGTGTAGCGGCGCACTGAATCCGGCGCGCAGCTTGACGGCGGTGTCCTCGTGTTCCATGCAGGCCACCGTCAGCGTGCGCAGCATGGCCGAACCGCGCGGCGTCGTCAGGCTGGCGAACAACTTGCCCACCCAGCCCACCAGGTCGGCGGCCAGGTTGCCACTGTGGTTGACCGACGCGAGCAATTTGTCGGCATCTTCGAGCATCACGTCGGCGACCAGCGCGGGGCGAGTGGGCCACCATCGATAGATGGTCTGCTTGCCCACGCCGGCGCGCGCGGCGACCGCCTCGATGGTCAGCCCGTCGAAGCCGCGCTCGAGTAGCAGTTCTCGCGTGGCGGTGACGATCGCCGTGCGCGACTTCTCGCTGCGTCTGCGAGGCGAGCCCGCCGCCGTGTTCACCGCGTCGAGATCGGTTGGCATCTGGTGGTCCTCGCTTCTGCGAACTCAGATCGAACGCCCCTCGCGGGGATCGGGTGCGCTTTACATATCCCGATTCGCCCCGGTAGTCTGCCACAAGACGAGACGGTCCGTCTTGTAACGAAAGGATAGCAGTCGGTGCGGCCAACGCCAGTTATCGCTCGGCCGTCCTCGTGAGTCTGGGACTGAGTCCGGAGCAGCAGGAGCTCAGCGACGCCGTCGGACAATTCGCCGCCCGGCATGCCCCCATCGCCACCACGCGTGACAGCTTCGGTGACCTCGCGGCCGGACGAGTCCCCGAATGGTGGGATGCTCTGGTTGCCAACGGGTTCCACGCCGTGCATCTGCCCGAAGACCTCGGCGGCCAAGGCGGGGAACTGATCGACGCCGCATGCGTTCTGGAATCGGCGGGCATTTCGCTGCTCCCCGGCCCGCTGCTGCCGACGGTCAGCGCCGGAGCCGCCGCACTGCTCGCCGATCCGACGCCGAGCGCCCAGTCATTCCTTCGGGACCTGGCAGCCGGCGCCACCGCGGCGATCGTGCTACCCGGGGACGGCTTCTCGGCGCGCCTCGACGGCGGCAACTGGCGGATCAGCGGAGCTTCACCCGTCACCCTCGGGGTGTGCGCGGCGCGAACGATCCTGCTTGGGGCCCATACCGATGACGGCGACGTAGTCTGGGCGCTGGTGGACACCGAAACCCCCACGGCCACAGTCGAACCCGTAATCGGCACCGACCTCGTCGCCGACGCCGGCATCCTGCGGCTCGACGACCACAGCGTCACCGACACCGAGGTGCTTACCGGCCTGGACACCGAGCGTGCCCGCTGTGTGGTCGTGGGGCTCGTCGCCAGCACGACCGCCGGCATCGTTGCGTGGTGCCTGCGGACCGTCACCGCGCACCTGCGCATCCGCGAGCAGTTCGGCAAGGTGATCGGCACGTTTCAGGCCTTGCAGCACAACGCGGCGATGCTGTTGGTGAGCAGCGAGTTGGCCACCGCGGCGGCCTGGGACGCGGTCCGCGCCGTCGGCGAATCACTCGACCAGCATCGGATCGCCGCGGCCGGCGCGGCCGTGATCGCGATCTCGCCCGCGCCGGACCTGGTGCTCGACGCGTTGACGATGCTCGGCGCCATCGGTTTCACCTGGGAACACGACGTGCACCTGTACTGGCGGCGAGCCATCAGCCTGGCGGGATCGATCGGCCCGGCGAATCGCTGGGCGCGACGGCTGGGGGAGCTGACATGCACCCAGACGCGCGACATGTCGGTCAATCTCGGCGATGCGGAGGCCGAATTCCGTTCCTGGGTGGCCGAAACGCTGGATGCGGCCCTGCAGTTGAGCAACGACAAACCCGCACCGCACGGTGACTACGCCGACCAGGCGTCGGGGCCACAGCGCACGTTGCTCGCCGACGCCGGTCTGATTGTGCCGCACTGGCCGGCGCCGTGGGGCGTGGATGCGGGCCCGTTGAAGCAGCTCATCATCGACGAGGAGTTCGCCAAGCGGCCCGGGCTGGTTCGGCCGTCGCTGAACATCGCCGAGTGGATCCTGCCCTCGGTGCTGGCCGCCGCGCCAAAAGAGTTGCAGGAGAGGTTGATTCCGCCGACCCAGCGGGGTGACATTCATTGGTGCCAACTGTTCAGCGAGCCAGGGGCCGGTTCGGACCTCGCGTCGCTGGCCACCCGGGCCACCAAGGTCGACGGCGGCTGGCGGATCAACGGCCACAAGATCTGGACGTCGCTGGCCCAATACGCCGACCTGGGTGCACTGCTCGCCCGCACCGACCCCGAAGCCGGCAAGCACCGCGGCATCGGCTATTTCATCCTCGATATGCGTTCCCCCGGGGTCGAGATCCAGCCGATCAAGACCGCGACCGGGCAGGCGCACTTCAACGAGGTGTTCCTCAACGACGTCTTCGTCCCCGACGAGATGCTGCTGGGCGGACCCACCGACGGCTGGAGCCTCGCGATCGCCACGATGGCCGAAGAGCGCACGGCCATCAGCGGATACGTCAAGTTCGACCGGGCCGTCGCCCTGCGCCGGCTGGCCGCGCAACCCGGACCCGATCGGGACGACGCGTTGCGCGAGCTCGGCGAGCTCGACGCCTACACCAACGCGATCAGGGCGCTCGGGGTGCGGGAAACAATTCGGCTGCTCGACGGCCAGGCGTCCGGCCCGGCGTCCAGCATCGCCAAGGTCGCGATGAATGTGCTGCTGCGCCGCACCTTCCAGGCCACGCTGCAGCTGACCGGGCAGGTCGCGATGGTCGACGACCCCGCCGCCGCGGTCGTGGAACCCTACCTGCACCTGCCGGCCGAGCTGATCGGAGGCGGGACGAGGGAGATCCAGCTGAACATCATCGCGCAGATGATCCTCGGACTACCCCGAAAGTAAGGCACAGCATGGGATTACGCGGAGAAGCCGCGATCGTCGGATACGTCGAGCTGCCGCCCGAGCGGCTCAACAAGGCCTCGCCCGCGCCGTTCGTCCTCGAGCAGTGGGCGGAGCTGGGCGCCGCCGCGCTCGAGGATGCCGGCCTGCCGGGAGATGTCGTCAACGGCATCGTGGCGTCGCACCTGGCCGAGTCGGAGATCTTCGTCCCCTCCACGGTCGCCGAATACCTCGGTGTGGGAGCGAGATTCGCCGAGCACGTCGATCTGGGTGGGGCCAGCGCCGCGGCCATGGTGTGGCGCGCGGCCGCGGCCGTCGAGCTGGGGATCTGCGACGCGGTGCTGTGCGCGCTGCCCGCCCGCTACATCACGCCGTCGTCCAAGAAGAAGCCCCGGCCCATGGTCGACGCCATGTTCTTCGGTTCGTCGAGCAACCAATACGGCTCGCCCCAAGCCGAATTCGAGATCCCCTACGGCAACCTCGGCCAGAACGGACCGTACGGCCAGGTGGCGCAGCGCTACGCCGCGGTCTACGGCTACGACGAGCGTGCGATGGCCAAGATCGTCGTCGATCAGCGCGTCAACGCCAATCACACCGACGGCGCGATCTGGAAGGACAAGCCGCTGACCGTCGACGACGTGCTCGCCAGCCCGGTCATCGCCGACCCGCTGCACATGCTCGAGATCGTCATGCCCTGCGTCGGGGGCGCCGCGGTCGTCGTCGCCAGCGCCGACGTCGCCAGGCGGTCGCGCAATCGCCCGGTGTGGATCAAGGGATTCGGCGAACACGTGCCGTTCAAGACCCCGACGTACGCCGAGGATCTGCTGCACACCCCGATCGCCGCCGCGGCGGACACCGCGTTCGCCATGACCGAGCTGAGCCGCGAACAGATGGACATGGTGTCGATCTATGACTGTTACACCATCACCGTGCTGCTCTCCCTGGAAGATGCCGGCTTCTGCGAAAAGGGCAAGGGCATGGAATTCGTCGCCAACCACGACCTGACCTTCCGCGGCGATTTCCCACTCAACACCGCGGGCGGCCAATTGGGCTTCGGCCAAGCGGGTTTGGCCGGCGGAATGCACCACGTCTGCGACGCCACCCGCCAGATCATGGGCCGCGCGGGCGCCGCGCAGATCGCCGACTGCAACCGGGCGTTCGTGTCCGGCAACGGGGGCATCCTGTCCGAGCAGACGACGCTGATCCTGCAAGGGGACTGAGGAGATGAATTTCGAACGGCCCATGCCCGTCAAAACGCCCACCAGCGCGCCGTTTTGGGACGCGCTCGGCGAGCATCGCATCGTCATCCAGTATTCGCCGTCGTTACAGGCCTATGTGTTCTACCCGCGAGTGCGCGCGCCGCGCACCCTGGCCGATGACCTGGAATGGCGCGAGATTTCCGGGATGGGGACGCTGTACTCCTACACCGTCGCGCACCGGCCGGTCAGCCCGCATTTCGCCGACGCCGTGCCGCAGTTGCTCGCCATCGTCGAATGGGACGAGGGCCCACGGTTTTCCACCGAGATGGTCAACGTCGACCCGGTTCGCCTCAGGGTCGGAATGCGGGTGCAGCCGGTGTTCTGCGACTACCCGGAGCACGACGTCACGCTGCTGCGTTACGAGCCCGCCGACTGAGTCAGGTCGACGACCGCACCACGAGGTGGGCGATGTCGGTCAGCTCCGGAGACGGTGGGGCGGAATGGCCCAGCCGCTCGAATACGGCGGCAAGGGCGGCGTCGGCGACCGCGCAGGGATCGAATTGCACAGTGGTCAGCGGCGGAGTGCTCACCATGCCCATCGGGCTGGCGTCGACGCCCATCACGGCGAGGTCCCCGGGACAGCGCAGCCGTGCTTGGTGGATACCGTAGAGGACCAGGCAGGCGATCTCGTCGCTCTGGGCGCATACCGCGGTCACCCCCTCGCCCACCCAGGCGCTGACCACGTCGGCGGCGTTGTCCAGGGTGACCTCGTCGACGCGCACCGGCGGCAGGTCGCGCGACTGCGCCGCGCGTGACACACCCTCGAACCAGTAGTCACCCAGCGGGCGCCACCGGGCAATCCCGGTGTAGGCGAACGCGATTCGGCGATGACCACGCTCGACCAGGTGCTCGACGCGCATCTGGCCCACCGACAGGTGCGGGTTCTTGAGCGCGGGCAATGTCCCGATCTCGATATGGGGGATACCCGCCTTCGTCACCGCTTGACGGGCGGCCGCACTCAACGGGAACAGGCTGGTGATCGCGACCGGGTCGAGATTTTCGATCGCGTCGACCAGATGCTGGTCGTCGTCGGTCTCGAAGATCTGCACCTGAAGAAAACCCTCGCGGGCCAGTGCGGTGGTCATGTGACTGCCGGCCTGCATCGGCATCTCGCCCACGGCCACGTGCGGGACCACGTAGAGCACCACACCGCTTTTGCCGCGCGCCAGGTTGCGGGCGGCGAGATTGGGCCGGTATCCCAGCAGTTTGGCCGCACGGTACACCGCATCGCGGGTTTCGGGGGAGATGCGCCGGCCCTGCGCGTTGTTCAGCACATAACTGACCGTGGCGGTCGACACGCTGGCCAACCGGGCCACGTCGGCGGTGGTCGGACGCGCAGCCTTATTGTTGCTCAACTTCCGTCACCTTCCCGGCCGGTCATGCCCCATCGTGGCACGCGGCGGCAAAGCGCATCGCGCGATGCCGCGTGTGGAGTTCGCACGCAGCGCCACCGCTTGGACTAATAGTCTTTGCGAAGACCGAACGGCAATGATCTGTCAGCGATGAACCGGTACCGCCGCATGCCGACCTGGGGTTGGGACAGCCGCGATTCGGGTGGAAACCGCGGCGACCCGCACCTGACGCCGCGGTTGACACTGTGACTCACACCATTGTCTACTAGTCGCTGATGATCCGATCGAGGAGCGCGGCATGAACAAGGACGATCTGATCCTGATCAGCGTGGACGACCACATCGCCGAGCCCGCTGACATGTTCGACGCCCACGTTCCCGCCGCCTATAAGGACCGAGCCCCGCGGGTGGTTCTCGAGCCCGACGGCATCCAGCAGTGGTACTACGGTGAGATCCGCGGACGCAACATGGGGCTGAACGCCGTCGCGGGAAAACCGCGCGAGATGTACAACATCGACGCCTCACGCTACGACGAGATGCGGCCGGGCTGCTTCAACGTCGACGAGCGGGTGCGGGACATGAATGCCGGCGGCCAGCTGGCGGGGCTGAACTTCCCGAACTTCACCGGCTTTTCCGGCCAGGTCCTCAACCAGGGCCCCGACCGCGACACGAACCTGGTGATGATCAAGGCCTACAACGACTGGCACGTCGACGAATGGTGCGGGGCCTACCCGGGCCGGTTCATCCCGTGCGGCATCCTGCCGTTGTTCGACGTGACCGAGGCCGCCAAGGAAGTCAAGCGCCTCGCCGGCAAGGGCTGCCACGCGGTCACCTTCTCGGAGAACCCAGAAGCCTTGCAAATGCCCAGCATTCATACCAAATACTGGTACCCGTTGTTCGAGGCCGTTTGCGAACACAACACGGTGCTGTGCACGCATGTGGGGTCCGCGTCGCGCTCTCCCCAGGTGTCGACGGACGCCCCGCCCAGCGTGCAGATGACGGCCTCGTCGATGATGAGCATGTTCACCTTCACCGAGCTCATCTGGGCGCAGTTCTGGGCCGACTTCCCGCAACTGAAGTTCTCGCTGACCGAGGGCGACGTCGGCTGGATACCGTACTTCCTCTGGCGGGCCGAACACGTCTACAACCGTCACTCGGGGTGGACGCTGGCGACCTTCCCACCCGGATACGACGGACCCACCGATGTGTTCAAGCGGCACTTCTACACCTGCTTCATCAGCGACAAGGTGGGCGTGCAGAACATGAACTGGTTCAACGAGGACATGCTGTGCTGGGAGTCCGACTTCCCGCATTCGGACAGCAACTGGCCCTTCGCCCCAGAGGACGTCATCGCCACCATGGGCCACCTCGACGACACGGTCATCGACAAGATCACCCACCAAAACGCCATGGCCGCATACTCATTCGATCCGTTCCGGTACATCCCGAAAGACCACGCCCGGGCCGGCTACCTACGCGCGCAGGCCACCGACGTCGATGTGGTCACCCACGTCGGCCGCCAAGCCAGCCAGCGCGACCGTGACGCGTGGACGCGGATGACCCAGTTCGCGCTGCAGGCGCAGGCCTCCGCGCAGGCGCCGGTCACGGTCGAGGCGTCCGGAATCGCTGGACGCGCGACCACCCTGGGCAACTGAGCGTGGGGGCCGAGGCGCCGTTCGCGGGCTGGCGCGTGCTGGAGTTGTGCAACGGCCTGCCGGCGTCATACTGCGGCAAGATGTTCGCCGATGCCGGCGCCGAGGTGGTGAAAGTCGAGTCACCGCAGGGAGATGCGCTGCGCCAGTGGTCGGCCGGCGGACCGCCCGGAGCGTTGTTCGACTATCTGGCCGCGGGCAAGAAGTCGGTGGTCGATCACGGCCAGCCCGAGATCACCTCGCTGCTGGCCGGCGCCGACCTGGTGATCACCGACCTCACCGGCGGGCGGACGCTCGACGACATCACCGCCCACACCGCCGCGGCGGCCGTGGTCGTGGCGGTGACGCCGTTCGGCACCACCGGCCCCTACGTCGAAAACCAGCTGGCCGCCAACGAATTCATCCTGCAAGCGCTGTGCGGATCGATCGCCGGTCGCGGCTGGCCCGACGACGAGCCGGTGCAGGCGGGCGGCCGGCTCGGCGAGTGGCTGGCGGGCACGTTCGCCGCGGCCGCGGCGGCGGCAACGACCCGGCATGCGGCCCGAAGCGGACGCGGACACATCATCGATGTCTCGACGTACGAGGCCATGGCGATCGCCATGGGGGGTTTGTCCGCGATGTCGGCCAGCGTGCTGGGCGCCGATTCGCTGCTGCACGAACGAAGTTTGGAGCTGCCGTCGATCGTCTCGACGGCCGACGGCATGGTCGGTTTCTGCACCATCACCGCACAGCAATTCCAGGACTTCCTGGTGATGATCGAGCGCGCCGATCTGGTCGGCGACGCCGAACTGGCCTCGTTCGCCGGCCGGGTCGAGCGCCGCGACGAGTTCCTGGGCATGGTCACCGAATGGACCGCGCGCCGAACCACCCAGGAGATCATCGATCTGGCGGTGGCGTTCCGAATTCCAGTCTCCCCCATCGCGACGCCAGAGACGCTCCCCGAGATCGACCACTTCCGCGAACGCGGCGTGTTCGTCGAGTCGCCGACCGGGGCGCTGGTGCCCCGTGTGCCATACCGCAGCGACGCGATGGCGACCCGTGCGCCCGCGGAACCGCCGCGACTCGGCGCCGATAACGGGCGGGTCCAGTGGCCGGCGCGGCCCCAACCGCCCCACAGCGCCGATCCGGACACGCTGCCGCTGTCCGACATCCGGGTCACCGACTTCACCGCGTTCTGGGCGGGCCCGGTCGCCACCCAGCTGCTCGGCGCCCTGGGGGCGGACGTGATCAAGGTCGAGGGCGTGCGCCGGCCCGACGGCATGAGGTTCTCGGCCGGGCGCCCACCGGACTGGGACCACTGGTGGGAGTGGGGCCCGGTCTTCTTGTGCAGCAACAACAACAAGCGGGGCGTCAGCATCGAACTCGGCACCGACACCGGGCGAGAGCTGGCGCTCGGGCTCATCGCCGCGAGCGATCTGGTCGTCGAGAACTTCTCACCCCGGGTGATGGCGAACTTCGGCCTGGAATGGGATGCGGTGCGTGCCGCGAATCCGCGGGCGATCCTGGTCCGCATGCCCGCGTTCGGCCTCGACGGTCCGTGGCGCGATCGCGTCGGCTTCGCCCAGACGATGGAGCAGGCCACCGGCATGGCATGGGTGACCGGGCACGCCGATGGCCCGCCGGTGATCCCGCGGGGCGTGTGCGATCCGATCGCCGGGTTGCACGCCGCCTTCGCCGCCGTCGCGGGGCTGGTGATCCGTGACCGGCGGGGCGCCGGAATGCAGGTGGAAGCGACCATGGTCGAGGCCGCGCTCAACGTGGCGGCCGAAATGCTGGTCGAATACTCCCGAAATGGAATCGCGCTGTGCCGCAACGGTAACCGCGGCCCGGACGCCAACCCCCAGGGAGTCTACCGGTGTCGTGGTGACGACGACTGGGTCGCGCTGGCGGCACTCGACGGCGCCGCCCGAGCGTCGTTGTCCGGCCTCCTCGGCCAGCCCGGGCTTCAGGATGCCGACTGGGCCGAGCGTGTCGACGACATCGACAAGCTGATCTCCGCCTGGGCCGCGGGGCATTCCGTCACCGAGGCGGCCGCCGCGCTGCGGGCCGCCGGTGTAGCCGCCGCGCCCGTCACACCCGCCGCGGCGCTGCTGACCGATCCGCAGTTGCAGGCCCGGGGCTTCTGGGAGACGGCCGACCATCCCGTCGCCGGATCCTTCCTTTGCACCGGAATGCCTTTCGCGTTCCTCGGCATGCCGCGGCGCTGGATCCGGCGGGTACCGCCGCTCTACGGCCAGCACACCGGCGAGGTGCTGACCGGCCTGTTGGGGTTAAGTGAGCACGACCTGGACGCATTGCGCCGGTCGGGAACCATCAGCGCCCGGCCGGCGGGTCTGTGACATGGCGATCAGCCTGTGCGTGCCGCCCCGCGCCGGAGAGCTGTGTGCACCGGTGCGCTTCCTGGTCCGCCAGGATTCCGTGGTGATGGAACTGACCGCGCGCCACCGCATCACCAGCGTCGAATGGGACGACGGCGAGCGCGCGGTCGCGATGGTCGTCGAAATCACCGATCCGCAGACGGCGCGGCCGGTGGACGTGCGAATCGATGTCGTGGAGCAGGGCGCAGTGCCCGTCAACTCACGGGCCACGACGATCGGCACCATCACGCGCGGCGGGCGCGAATACGACGTCATGGGAACGTATTTGGGAGTTGTCGCGGATGAGAACTAGCCTGACCACGCGCACTGCGGCGATCGTCGGAGTGCACAACACCCGGCAGGGGAGACGGCTGGACGGCGAAACCTCACGCGGACTGGCGATCAAGGCGATCCTCGGCGCGCTCGACGATGCCGGCCTGACCCTCGACGACGTCGACGGCATCAGCGCCGGCGCGGACTCGACCTCGTTGATCTACGACCTGCGCATCGGACCGGCCTGGCAGGGCCTGGCCTTTGGGGTCGGCATGATCACCGAGGCGGTCACCGCGATCGAGCACGGCATGGCCGAGGTGGTGGTGTTGGTCGCCGCCCAGGCCGGCGAATACCGGGACCACGAAGCCACGGCGCCCTGGACCCGGCCGGAGAACGAATTCGTCGCCCCCTGGGGCATGTTCACCACCGCCGAATTCGCGCTCATCGCGCGGCGCCACATGCATGCGTATGGCACCACGCGCGAACAACTTTCGTTGGTGGCGGCGACCATCCGCAACAACGGCTCACGCAATCCCGAAGCCGTGTACTACGACCGCGGGCCGTTCAGCCCGGAGGACATCACCGCCTCGCGGCCCATCGCCGACCCGTTCCACCTCCTGGATTGCGCCACCACCTCCGAAGGAGGGTGTGCGCTCGTCGTGGCCAACATCGACGCCGTCGACGTTGCGGGCCGGCCCATCTACGTGTTGGGCAGCGGCGCGGACTTTCACGGCCCGTCGTATCAGCACCCGCCCGCGTACGACCTGGCCGGCCGCCGCGGAGACCATGTCAACGGCGTGGTGGGCCGGCGCGCCGCCGAGTGCGCATTCACACACGCCGGCTTGCGTCGCGACGACGTCGACGTGCTGGAACTCTACGACCCGTTCTCCTTCGAAATCATCCGTCAACTCGAGGCTTTCGGCTTCTGCGACGACGGCGAGGGCGGTCCGTTCGTGGCCGACGGCCACATCGCCATCGGCGGCAGCCACCCGATCACCACCGACGGCGGCACCATGTCGTTCAGCCATGCCGGCGCCAATCCGCAGATGATGCAGCGGGCGATCCGCGCGGTACAGCAGCTGCGCGGGCAGGCCGGCGCCCTTCAGGTCCCCGACGCGCACATCGCGCTGTGCAGCAACGGGGGAGCGGGGGCCCTGTTCACCACCGTGCTGATTCTGGGAGACCAACCACGATGACTTCGGATCACTTGCGGCCCCAAGTCGGGCCCGTCCCGCACGCGAGCAGCCACGTCAGCCGCCCGTTCTGGGAGGGATGCCGTTCCCATGAGCTGCGCTACCAGCGTTGCGCGGCGTGCGGATTGGCGAACTTCCCGCCGACCGAGCAGTGCCGCCAATGCCTCTCGCAGGACGTCGCCTGGCAGCGGGGCAGCGGCCGCGGCGAGATCTACAGCTGGACAGTCGTATACCGGCCCGTGACACCGGAATTCGAACCGCCCTACGCGCCGGCGATCGTCACCCTGCACGAGGGCTACCAGATGTTGACCAACGTCGTCGGCGTGCCACCGGAGGACCTGGCCGTCGGCATGCGGGTGCGCGTGCAGTTCCACGCCACCGGGCCCGACGTGACGCTCCCGTACTTCGCCGCCGCGGAGACCGGCAGTTCGTGAGCCCGAGAACCAGCAACGGCCTGCCGGTCACCGCCTACCTGGTGTTGGGGGTGCTGGCCGCCAACGACGAGCAACTCACCGCCGGCGAGATCAAGATGCGCGCCGAACTGTCGGTCGGGCACTTCTATTGGTCGCCGTCGGTCAGTCACGTGCGGCGCGAACTGACCCGCCTGCTGCAGCGGGGCATGGTCAGCGAGATCGGCGCGCAATCCGGCAAGCGCGCCATCACCCTGTACGAGACCACTGACGCCGGCCGCGACGCGCTGCGCCGTTGGGTGCAACACTTCCCGGGCCCCGACCGCGTGGTCATCAAACACCCCGTCATCCTGAAAACGTGGCTGGCGCGCGGCCAGGATCCCGAACACGTCGTCGACACCTTGGACCGGCACTTGGACGCGACCCGCGCCCGGTTGGACGAGGCACTGTGGTCGCGGCAGCGGTCGGCCGAACTCGGCATCACCGAGGACCCCGAGCAGCGGTACTCCTTCGCGGTTTTGGATTACGCCATCCGCGGGCTGTACGCCGAAATCTCCAACATCACCCAGCTGCGCGACGAGATCGCCGCCGGCACAACCCGGGACCCGGTCAAACGGGTGCGACGGTCGAAGGGTCAGATCCGGCGCCGGGTACCGAGGAGCCCGGCTTAGTCGATGGTGGCGACCCGCCGCGCCCGGCTCCGCCGCCCTTGCGATCGCCACTAGTCGATGGTGGCGACCCGCCGCGCCCGGCGCCGCCGCCCTTGCGATCGCCACTGACGGTGTAGGCCGTGCCCCGGGGTTCGCGCTCCCACAGCACTTCGCCGGCGCCGACGGTCGTTCCCGCAGCGATCAACTGGCGCTTGAGCACCTTGTGCGTGGCGGTGCTGGGCAGGTCGGCCGCGATCCGGACGTACCGCGGGCGGGCCTTGGGGGAAAGGTCGGGCTGGGCGTCCAGGAATTCTTCGAACTCCGCGGCGGTCAGGCCGTGACCGTCGTTGAGGACGATCGCGGCCATCACCTGATCGCCGACGTGGCCGTCGGCCACGGCGTAGACGGCGACCCGGCTGATCGCGCTGTGGCGCAACAGGATCCGTTCGATCGGCGCCGCCGCCAGATTCTCGCCGTCCACCCGCATCCAGTCGGCGGTGCGCCCGGCCAGGTAAATCCAGCCGTCGGCGTCCCGGTAGGCCAGGTCGCCGGACCAGTACATGCCGTGGCGCATGCGTTCGGCGTTGGCGTCCGGGTCGTTGTAGTAGCCGGTGAAGAAACCCGAACCCGCCGTGTTGACCAACTCGCCCACCGCTTCGTCGGCGTTGACCAGCGCCCCGGCGGCGTCGAACCGGGCGACCGCACATTCGGTGACGGTGTCGCTGTTGTAGACCGCGACCCCGTCGGCGCCGCGGCCGATCGAGCCCTTCGGGGTGCCGGGTTCGCGGATGATGATGACGGCGTTCTCGGTGGACCCGAAGCCGTCCTCGACCTGCACACCGAACCGGCGACCGAACTCCTCGATGTCCTTGTCGTTGGCCTCGTTGCCGAACGCCACCCGCAGCGGATTGTCGGCGTCGTCCTCGCGTTCGGCGGTGGCCAGGATGTAGGCCAGCGGCTTCCCCACGTAGTTCATATAGGTGGCGCCGTAGCGGCGGACGTCCTCGAGAAAACTGCTCGCCGAGAATTTCGCGGGCACGATCGCCGCACCCGAGCACACCGCCGGCGCCCAGCCCGCGACGACCGCGTTGGAGTGAAACAGTGGCATCGACACGTAACAGGTGTCCTGGTCGGTGAGGGCGAAGCGGTCGGCCAGGCTGAGACCGGCGACGGTGGCCATGAAGTGGGATACCTGGACGGCCTTGGGATTCCCGCTCGTGCCCGAGGTGAAGATCATCATGAAGGCGTCCATCGCGGTGACCTGCCGATGCGGTGTCAGTTCGCCTGCGGTGCCGACGAATTCGGCCCATTGCGGTGTCGAGGTGTCGAGGATCTGCGTGCCGGCGAGGTCCAGGCCGTCGAGCAGCGGCCGATGTTCGGCATCGGTCACCACGAACTGACAGTCCGAACGACGGACATCGGCGGCCAGCGCCTCACCGCGGCGCGTGTCGTTCAGGCCGCACAGCACGTAGCCACCCAGCCCGGCCGCCGCCATCTGGCTCAGCATCTCGGGCGTGTTCCCCAGCAGGGCGCCGACGTGCACGGGCCGTTGCGGATCGGAGGCGGCCAGCAGCGCGGCGGCCCGCGCCGCGGCGCCCTCCAGATACTGACGCCAAGTCCATTCCAGGTCATAATATTTCACCGCGATGGACGGATCGGACCGGCGCTTGTTCAGCAGCGCTTGAATCGTGTCGTCAGCCATCGGCCGGATCCACCTTCACTTAACCCATCCTGCGAGACGAGACGGTCCGTCTTATACTAACTGTCGGCTCGGCCCGCAGGTAAGTGGCCTGCCGCCTTGCGCCACGCATGAGTGAAGTTTTCACACTTATTTCGCTCACGATTCCGCTTCGGGGCCCGCGTGTATAGCGGATCCGTTCGTCTCGGACGGTCATCATTGGCCCCATGCTGTTTGAGCTGCACCGGTCGCTGTTGCTGTTACGGAATCGAGCGCGTGAACTTCGCCGCGAAATCTCACAGTCGCGATCGTCGCACCTGTCCGGCCGGCGGCACGGCCGCAGGGGACCATCGACGGGCGACGGCCAAAGTTAATGCGCGGCGGCGCTATCCGCCCACCATCATCAGCCCGCCGTCCACGGCCAGCAGCTGGCCGGTGATGAAACCCGCGCCCGGGCCGGCCAGGAAAACCAACATCGGACCGACGTCGCGGGCGGGCTCGCCCAGCGTGCCCCCGAGCGGGATCATCATCTTCATCTGCTGGTCGATCAGGGCCGCGGCGTCCGGACCGAGGAAGTCGCGGAGCCGGTCGGCGCCGGGTGTCTGGACCGCGGGGGCAAGCGCGTTGACGGTGATGTTGTCGGCGGCCCAGGCTTTGGCGGCCGACCGCGTCCATGCCTGCACCGCGCCCTTGGTCGCGGCGTAGACGGCCGAGATCGGGCTGCCCATCACGGCTTCCGACGATCCGAAATTGATGATCCGGCCGCCCTTGGGGTCCTGGTCCTTCATGACCGCGTAGGCGGCCTGGTTGGTGAGGATGGTCGCCTTGATGTTGGTGTCCAACAGAAACGAGATGTCGTCGGCGCCGATGTAGCCGGGGATGCCCGCCTGCCACAGCCCGGCGGCGTTCACCAGGACCTCGAGCCCGCCGAGGCGTTGTGTCGCCTCGCGGACCATCGCCGAGACGGCCTCGGCCTCGCGGACGTCGCACTGTAGCCACTCGGCCGCCAGGCCGTCCGGCGGCGGCGTCTGGTGATAGGTCGCTGCCACCTTCGCTCCCGCCGCGGTGAGCACCTCTACGGCCGCCGCGCCGATACCGGTGGCGCCACCGGTGATCAGGATCCGCCGTCCTTGCAGTGGTGCTGTCACATCCGGCATGGCGGCAACCTTATCGGGCCTAAGCCGGCGCCACTTCAGTTCCCGCAGAACCGCGACATCGGGTCCCCCCGGGCGGCCCGAGGCCCGCGCAAACACGGCGACTCTCATGCAAACCGTAGCTGCGGTAAGCAGCGCCTATGTGCTTGTCGCATAGCACCATTCCCCAATGACAGTTCCGACCGTGCCGCCCACTGAATGGGCGCGACGTACGGCCAGGTCTCGCGCCGAAGCTAATGTCGCCGCCATGAGCCGCAACGAATTCGATGTGCGAAGGGGCTCTCGGCAGTGGAAGCCACATCCGATTATTTGACGGCATAAACACCGCCTCGAGTTCACCGTCACGCGTTTGTCCGTGATGACAACAACGACGTCCAAGTCAGTTCGAGCACGGCAAAAGGAGGATCCGGTGGGGAGGATTCGCGAGGACGCGGCGGAGCTGTTCATCGATGGGGAGTTCCGCCCTGCCAGCGCCACTTCGCCTGTCTTCGAGGCCGCGACCGAAAGGCTGCTTGCCCAGGGGCCCAGCGCTCGCGAGGCCGATATCGACGACGCGGTGGCCGCGTCCGGGGAGGCGTTGCACGACTGGAGGAGCACCCCGGCGACCGAACGAGCCAGGCTCCTGGAACGAATGGCCGACGCCCTGGAGGCGCGCGCCGAACACACCAGCGAACTGTGTACCCGCGAGACGGGCGCGCCGATCGCTTTTTCCCGGAACGGTAACGGGCTGCTGCCTGCGGCGGTACTGCGCTACTACGCGACGCTGATTCAGAAGCTCGATGTCGAAGAGGTCAGGCCTAGCGCAAACGGGCATACCATCGTGCGCCGCGAGCCGGTCGGCGTGGTCGGCGCCATCGTGCCCTGGAACGTCCCGCAGGTGCTGGCGGCGGTCAAGTTGGCCCCCGCGTTGGCGGCCGGCTGCACCGTAGTCCTGAAGCCCGCACCGGAAACAGCCTTGGACGCAAGGGTATTCGGCGAAGCCGCCGCGGAAGCTGAACTGCCGCCGGGCGTGCTCAACGTCGTTGCCGGCGGTGACGACGCGGGCGCCTACCTTGTCAGCCGCCCCGGTGTTGACAAGGTGGCGTTCACCGGCTCGACGGAAGCGGGTCGTCTGATCGCGGAAACCTGCGGGCGGCTCATGCGACCGGTGACCTTGGAACTCGGCGGCAAGTCCGCCGCGATCATCCTCGATGACGCCGATCTGGATGCGACATTGGATGGGCTGCGCAGCTGGTCGTTCGGCAATAACGGACAGCTGTGCGTCGCGAATTCGCGGGTACTCGCCCCCGTTAACCGCTACGGCGAAGTCGTCGACGCGTTAGGAGAAATGGCGAACTCGCTCGTCGTTGGGGATCCGCTCGACCCCGGCGTCGATATCGGCCCCCTGGTGAGCGCCCGACAGCGCGACCGGGTGCTGGATTACATCGAGACGGGAAAAGCCGAAGGCGCAACGCTGGTAACAGGCGGCGGGGTTCCCGCGGGGCGGTCCACTGGTTGGTATGTGGCGCCGACAGTGTTCGCCGATGTGCACAACTCGGCTCGCATCGCCCGTGAGGAAATCTTCGGACCCGTGGTCACGGTAATTCCGTACCGCAGCGACGCTGAAGCCGTCGAAATCGCCAACGACTCCGACTTCGGTCTGGCCGGCACCGTCTGGTCGCGCGACGAAGCGCGGGCAACCGAGATCGCCCGCGCCGTGCGTACAGGAACCATTGGCATCAACCATTACGCTCTCGATCTCGATGCCCCCTTCGGCGGAGTCAAAGCAAGCGGTATCGGGCGGGAGTTCGGGCCGGAAGGCCTAGCCACTTATCAGACCGTCAAGTCGATGGCTCGCATCGGTGCCCCGACTACCGAGACGTAGTCGGTCCGCAGCAGACATCCAGGCGCGGGTCCTCAAAATGAAGGGTTGACAACGTGTGTGGCATTACTGGCTGGATTGCTTTCGGGCGTGATTTGACGCGTGAGCGTGACGTGCTTGATGCGATGACCCTGACGATGGCGTGCCGTGGCCCGGACGCGTCGGGTGTGTGGTCAGAGCGTAATGCGGCGCTGGGCCATCGCCGCCTCGCGGTGATCGACCTGCCGGGTGGTGGGCAGCCGATGTCAGTTTCGACCCCGCAGGGTGATGTCGCCATGGTCTACAGCGGCGAGGTCTACAACTTCACCGAACTGCGAGACGAATTGGTGGCGCTGGGCGAGCGCTTCAAGACGTCCAGCGATACCGAGGTGGTGCTGCGTGGCTATCTGCAGTGGGGCGATGCGGTGGCTGGTCGCCTCAACGGGATGTACGCGTTTGCGATCTGGGATGCGCGGCGCCGCAAGCTGGTTATGATCCGCGACCGGATGGGCATCAAGCCCTTTTTTATCTATCCGACAGCGGACGGGGTGCTGTTCGGTTCCGAACCGAAGGCCGTCTTGGCGAATCCGATGGTCAAGCGCGTCGTGGACAGCGATGGCCTACGCGAGATGCTGCTGCCGATCAAGACTCCGGGGATGGCCGTCTGGAAAGGCATGCGGGAGGTGGAGCCCGGCACGGTCGTCACCGTCGACGAGCGTGGTATCCGTGAGCGCACCTATTGGCGGCTGGAGTCGCGGCCCCACACCGATAACGAAGAGACGACCGTTCGGCGGGTGCGCGAGCTGCTCGACGACATCGTGCGGCGGCAGCTGGTGGCCGATGTTCCCAAATGCGTATTGCTTTCCGGCGGGCTGGACTCGAGCTCGATCACCGCACTGTCTGCGCGTCAGTTGAGCGTTCCGGTGCGCAGCTTCTCGGTGGACTTTGCGGGGCAGGCCGACAATTTCGCCCCCGATCAGGTGCGCTCGAGCTGGGATACCCCCTACGCGCGCGATGTGAGCGAGCACGTTCGCTCCGAGCACACCGAAATCGTGCTCGACGCCGATGATTTGGCGGATCCGGATATCCGGCGTGCGGTGATCGTCGCCCGCGACCTCCCGGCGGGCGGGGGCGACTTGGACGCGTCGCTGTACCTGTTGTTCAAGGCGATCCGCAGGCACTCGACGGTGGCGTTGTCGGGGGAGTCCGCCGATGAGATCTTCGGCGGTTACCCACAGTTCCACGACCCCGTCATGCAGCGCACCGACGACTTCCCCTGGCTTGCCGCCATGGAACTGATGAAGGGGAATGCCGCTGGCGTGTACACCCGGCCGTTGCGCTCGGCGGTCGACCTGGACACGTACAAGCGCGAGCGCTACACCGAGGCGGTGACCGAGGTGGCCAGCGTTGAGGGTGAGGACGATTTCACCCACCGGATGCGAGTTATGAGTTACCTGCATCTGACGAGGTTTCTCCGAATCCTGTTGGACCGCAAGGACCGGATGAGCATGGCGGTGGGCCTAGAGGTGCGGGTGCCGTTTTGTGACCACCGGTTGGTGGAGTACGTATACAACACGCCGTGGTCCTTGAAGGCCTTTGATGGGCGGGAGAAGAGCCTGCTGCGCGGCGCCTGCCGTGACCTGCTCCCCGAATCGGTGGTGCGGCGGGTCAAAGCCCCCTACCCGTCCACGGCCGACCCGAGGTACGGCGAACATGTCCAGCGGCAAGCCAAGGATCTTCTCGCCGGGAACAACGACGCACTGTTCGGTCTGATCGAGCGCTCCAGGCTAGAGGAGCTGACCAGCCTCGACCCGGAAACGCTGCCAACAGGTGCGCGGTACCAGATAGAGCAGGCGCTGGACGTGGCCAGCTGGCTCGACCTGTACCAGCCCGAGGTCGTCTTCTGACCCACCGGCCGCGTCGCAGACTTCCGGTGCATGTAGCCCCGCACCGGCCTGCCGCGCGGGATGCCTAGGCGCGCACCGCAATCGATGACAGCAGATCGGCGAGCCGATCGGGCTGATCGACCATCGAGAACGTCCGTGCCCCCGCGATGACTTCGAGGCGGGCATTGGGAATCGTCGCGGCCAGCCGCGCCCCGTCTTCCTGCTCGAAGAACACGTCGTCGGCCGACCATGCGATCAGCGTCGGCTTGTCGAAGTCGTAGAGCCGGGCCGCCACCGTCGTCGTCACCTCGGTGCGCATCGAAAGGGTGAACTGGCGCAGGTCTTCCGCGACCGCGGGGAGCGACAGCGCCGGGCGCACCCAGGCCTCGGTGAGCTCGTCGATGTTGCGATGCGCCAGGCCGTCGAACGCGCGCTTGCGCACGGCCGGCACCCGCATGGCCTGGGTCACGGTCCGGAAGGAGGGCTTGGTCTTCGCCGCGAGAATGACCGGCTTGAGGATCGGCGGCGGAAAGTGTTCGAACGCATCGCAACTCGTGAGCACCAACGCACCCAGCCGTTCGCGATGGTGCACGGCCACCAGCTGGGTGACGACGCCGCCGGTGTCGTTGCCCACCAGCACCACGTCCTGCAGATCCAGCGCGGCAAGCACCTCGGCGACCATGCCGGCGACACCGGTGATCGTCCGGTCGGCGCCGCGGCGCAGCGGCTCGGGATGCGCGCCCAACGGCCAGGTCGGAGCGATGCACCGCAGGCCACGGGCCGCCAGGCGCTCACTGACCTGGCGCCACAGTTGCCCACCCATCATGTAGCCGTGCACGAACACGACAGGCCTGCCGTTTTCGGGTCCGGTTGCTTCGTAATGGATCGTTCCGGCACTAATGTCGATCGTCGACATAGCAAACTCCTACTTCGGGGATACACTTACAAACAGGCTGTCTGTTCGTAAGTTACCAACAGACTGTATGGAAAGCAAGAGACGGACCCAGGAAGAGCGCTCCGCGGCGACCCGCGAGGCGCTGATCGCGGCTGCCCGCAAGCTGTGGGGGCTGCGGGGTTACGCCGAAGTGGGGACGCCGGAGATCGCGACCGCCGCGGGGGTCACCCGGGGCGCGATGTACCACCAATTCGCCGACAAGGCAGCGCTTTTCCGCGAGGTCGTCGAGGTCGTCGAGCAGGACGTGATGGCGCGGATGGCCGTGGTGGTGGCCGAATCCGGGGCCGCCACGCCGGCGGACGCGGTGCGCGCCGCGGTCGACGCGTGGCTCGACGTGTCCGGCGATCCCGAGGTGCGCCAGCTGATCCTGCTGGATGCGCCGAGTGTGCTCGGCTGGGCCGAATTCCGTGATGTCGCCCAGCGGTACAGCCTGGGCATGACCGAGCAGATGCTCACCGAGGCGATCCGGGCCGGCCAGCTGGCCGAGCAGCCGGTGCGGCCGTTGGCGCATGTGCTGATCGGCGCGCTCGACGAGGCGGCCATGGTGATCGCCACGGCCGACGACCCGACGCGGACCCGTCTCGAAGTCGGGCAGGTGTTGCATCGGCTGATCGACGCGATGTTCGACGTGCGCTGACGCCCACCACCCTCGGTGGTCACGCGAAAACCACAGAGCTGGATCGGTTTTCGCTACTCTTCGCGTACCTGCGCGACGCCCGCGATGACGCCCTGGATCAGGCGGTCCAGGCGCTCGGCATCGTCGACGGCCGGCTGGCCCGCGACGAAGGTCAACATGATGCCGTTGATGAACGCCAGGGTGGCGGTCGCCTGGTCATCGACCAGGTCCGGATCCGGCGCGCTGTCGGCGGCATGCCATTGGGTGACGACACTGCGCGCCAGGGCGTAGAGCCGGTCGGCGGATTCGTTGAGGGCAGCGGCCAGTTCCGGGTCGCGGCCGGCCAGCAGCGCGAGTTCATAGCGGGCCTTGGCGCGCGTCAGCCAGGGTTCGCTGTCTACGTACATGACGATGCGGGCCAGGCCCGCGGTGCCGGCGAACTGGGTGGCGTGATTCTCGGCGAGCTCGGCCATCATCGAGAAGTCGGCGACGTCGAGCTCGGCCAGCCGTGTCGCCATGGCGTGCACCAGTGCCTTGCGGGTCCGAAAGTAGAACGACGTGGTGCCGGCCGGCACCCCGGCGTGGTCGTCGACCTTGGGATGGCTGACGCCATGCACCCCGTTGGCGCCCAGCAGCTCGATCGCGGCGTCGGCGAGCTGGCGGCGCCGCTCCGGCGCGTTGTGCTTTCTACGTGCAGCGATACGCCCCAGTTTATCCGGCGGAGGCGGCGCCGGCCCGGATCGCGCGAATCCGTTAGAACTGACCGCAGTTCGGTGTGGTGGGCTCGCCGTTGAAGCGCGCGGCGATCCATTGCATGGCCGGTTCGCCGTCGACCAGCATCGGCAGCGCGTGGTTGATGACGAGCTTGTTGAGGAAGGGTGGCTCTTCGTTGGTGCGGAATTCGACGTCGGCGTCCTGGGCGCACCAGTCGCGGCCCAGCTGGTTGGCCGCGGTCCAGGGCACCAGCGGGTCATAGCGATTGCTGTCGATCATGACCGGTGCGTTGGGTTTGAAGCGCCCGAGCCGTTGGGCCTCGAACAGGCTGTTGAACGGCTCCTCGTTCACCAGCTGGTTGATGTCCTCGGTGAAATAGGGCTGAATGTGGCGAAACATGAAGTCCAGCAGGGTCTGTCCGACGCATTGCCGCGATACCGATTCCAGCATCGCCAACCCGCGGGGCGTCATCTTGGAGCGGATGATGTCGGCGAACTCCGGATAGGCCGCCATGACGCTGTTGAGGGCATACCCGACGACACCGACCAGCGCGCTGCCGTCGGCGTAGGGCAACAGTTCCTTGAGGTTGGCCGGCGGCGCGCCGGCGTAGGTGCCCACGATGTGGAGGTCCGGGGCGTATTGGGAGGCGAGCTCGGCGGCCGACGCGGTCGCGCCACCGCCTTGCGAGTAGCCCCAAAATGCCACCGGCCCACGCGGATCCAACGACGTCCCGGGCAGCCGCATGGCCGCGCGGGCCGCATCGAGCACGGCCTGACCCTCGGCCACCCGGCCCACGTAGGTGTGCATGGACGGGGTGCCCAGGCCCTGATAGTCGGTCATCACGATGGCGAAGCCACGCGCGACCATGGTCGCGACGAACAGCTCCTCGTAGTTGAACATGATGTCCCAGCCACCCGAATAGTGGATGCCCTGGTTGAACATTCGCGACGGGGCGCACTGATTGCCCTGGCCCTGGGTGCCGGGCGCGTAGCTGATCAACGGCCGCGGTCCGCGCCCGGGCCAGTCGTTGTAGGGCTCGAAGTAGGTGCCGGTGACCGCGATCGGATTGCCGCGGGTGTCCGTGCTGCGGTACATGATCCGGGTGCCGGTGGCCATGATCGCGCCCAGTTGTCCGGAGGGTTCCAGCACCAGCCGCGAAGGCTCGGTACGGATCAGATCGC
>NZ_LZLU01000038.1:0-5229 GCF_001673415.1 Mycobacterium sp. 1165196.3
TTGTCCACCGCTTCGAGCACCTGGTGCTCGGTCACCAGGCGCTTCATCGAACCGCGCGCGACGAGCCGGTTGTAGAGGCCCTTGTCCAGCCGGACGTCGGAATATTGCAGGTCCACCAGGTGCAGCCGCGGCGCCGACCAGCTCAGGTTCTCGCGCTGCCGGAACCCTTCGAGCAGGCGCAGCTTGGCCGGCCAGTCGAGTATTTCGGCGCATTCCATCGGGTCGCGCTCGAGCTGGTCGAGCACGTGCGCCCAGGTTTCGACGACGTCGGACGCGCGCGGATCGGGGTCGCGGCTGTCCACCAGCTTGGCCACCCGATCGAGGTAAACACGTTGCAGCGCAAGCCCCGTCAGCTCCCGGCCGTCGGCCAGCGCCACGGCGGCGCGCAGCGACGGGTCGCGGCTGATGGCGTGGACCGCATGCACCGGCCGCGCCAGCGCCAGGTCGCTCAGGTCGATGCCGTGCGCCGGGCCCTCTTCGATCAGGTCCAGCACCAGCGCGGTGGTACCCAGCTTCAGATAGGTCGACGTCTCGGCGAGGTTCGCGTCGCCGATGATGACGTGCAGCCGCCGGTATCGATCGGCGTCGGCGTGCGGCTCGTCGCGGGTGTTGATGATGCCGCGTTTGAGCGTGGTTTCCAGGCCGACCTCGACCTCGATGTAGTCCGAGCGCTGGGACAGCTGGAAGCCGGGCTCGTCACCGGAGGGGCCGATGCCGACCCGGCCCGAGCCGGTGACCACCTGCCGGGAGACCAGAAAGGGGGTCAGCCCGGCGATGATGGCCGAAAACGGCGTCTGCCGCGACATCAGATAGTTCTCGTGCGACCCGTACGACGCGCCCTTGCCGTCGACGTTGTTCTTGTAGAGCTGCAGTTTCGCGGCCCCCGGCACGCTGGCGACGTGGCGTGCGGCGGCCTCCATGACGCGCTCGCCGGCCTTGTCCCAGATCACCGCGTCCAGCGGGTCGGTGCACTCGGGGGCGGAGTATTCGGGATGCGCGTGGTCGACGTAGAGCCGCGCGCCGTTGGTCAGGATCATGTTGGCCGCGCCGACCTCGTCGGCGTCGACCACCGGGGGCGGGCCGGCCGAGCGGCTCAGGTCGAAGCCGCGGGCATCCCGCAACGGCGATTCCACCTCGTAATCCCAGCGGGTGCGCTTGGCGCGCTGGATGCCCGCTGCGGCCGCATACGCCAAAACCGCCTGCGTCGACGTGAGGATCGGATTGGCTGTCGGGTCCGATGGCGATGAAATGCCGTATTCGACCTCCGTTCCGATAATCCGTTGCATGACCTAAGCGTAGGCCGGGCGACGAAGTGGCCCGCGCGGCGGGGCGCGCGGGAGCCGGCCGATGCGATTCGCCCGGGCGAGCCCGCGGCCCGACCGACGTCCGCAAACCGCCCGTCGGGCAACCCTTTCGATACGGCCGCCGCGGGTGGGCTGCCGGCCGTAGGGTGACCCGGCATGGAGCTTCTTCGCGGCCGCGCTCCGGACCGCCGAGCCGCGCTGGGCGCCGCCGCCGAAAGCTGGTTCTTGGAGCGCGGTTTGCCGTTCGTGCTCACCCGGCGAAGCCCCGACCTGCTCAACGAGTGGACCCACACCTACACCAGCCGCGCGACGGTGCTCGGATTCACGCTGCCGGTGCCCGACTCACTGATCCACATGACCCTGTTCCTCGGCGCGCTGACGTTCATGTACATCAGCGCCCGCGCGGCGGGCGACGCGGAGTACCGGTCCACCTTTCTCGACCCGCTGATCGACGACCTGCAGACGACTTTGGTGGCGCGTAACCGCTATCGAGGCGCCGCCGGGCCCGCCGTCCGTCGTATTGACGGCACCGGTACCAGTGATTAATTTCACCGGAGTGTCCGCCCCCGAATTCGGCCGCGCCGTCGGTAAACACGCACTGGACCTGTCCGGGAAGCGCTATGGCGAGGTACTCCTGGTAACTCCCGGCGAGGCGGGCCCACAGGCAACGGTTTACAACAGCTTCCCGCTCAACGACTGTCCCCAGGAGCTGTGGTCGGCGCTGGACGCGCACGCCATCGCCACCGAACACGGCGCGGCCGCAGCCCTGCTCAACGGTCCCCGCTACTGGCTGATGAACGCCATCGAAAAACAGGCCCGCGGGCCGCAGATCACCAAGTCCTTCGGCGGCATCGAGATGATCCAGCAGGCCACCGTGCTGTTGTCGTCGATGAACCCGGCGCCATATGTCCCCAACACGGTCAGTCGCCACACGGTGTTCGTCTTCAACGCCGGCCAGCAGGTGTTCGAACTCATCGATCCGCAGAGCCGGCACTGGGTGATGCAGACCTGGAGCCAGGTCGCCGACGCCACCTTGTCGCGCGACGACCTACCGGGCCTTGCCGACCGGCTCGACCTGCCGGCCGGGTGGTCGTATCAACCGCGGGTCCTCACCGAAGAACTGCGCGTGGACACGACCCAGCGGCCCGCCCAGGTGCTGCAGGACAACCTGACCAACAGCTATTCGCTGGTGACCGACTGAGCCCCACGGGCTCAGCCGGCGCCGAGCCCTACAGGTACTGGCCCAGGTTGGATTCGGTGTCGATGGCCCGCGATGCGCTCGAGCTCTTGCCGGTGACCAGGGTGCGGATGTAGACGATCCGCTCGCCCTTCTTGCCCGAAATCCGCGCCCAGTCATCGGGGTTGGTGGTGTTGGGCAGGTCCTCGTTCTCGGCGAACTCGTCGACGATCGAGTCCAGCAGATGCTGGATGCGCAGACCGGGCTGCCCGGTCTCCAGCACCGACTTGATCGCGTTCTTCTTCGCCCGGTCGACGACGTTCTGGATCATGGCGCCGGAGTTGAAGTCCTTGAAGTACATGACTTCCTTGTCACCGTTGGCGTAGGTGACCTCCAGGAACCGGTTGTCGTCGATCTCGGCGTACATCCGCTCGACGACCTTTTCGATCATCGCCCGGATGCAAGCCGAACGGTCGCCCCCGAACTCGGCGAGATCGTCGGCGTGCACCGGCAGCGTCTCGACCAGGTACTTCGAGAAGATGTCTTGTGCCGCTTCGGCATCGGGCCGCTCGATCTTGATCTTCACGTCCAGACGGCCGGGCCGCAGGATCGCCGGGTCGATCATGTCCTCACGGTTGGAGGCGCCGATCACGATGACGTTCTCCAGGCCCTCGACGCCGTCGATCTCGCTCAGCAACTGCGGGACGACGGTGGTCTCTACGTCCGAGGAGACGCCGGTCCCGCGGGTGCGGAAGATCGAGTCCATCTCGTCGAAGAACACGATCACCGGTGTGCCTTCCGACGCCTTCTCGCGGGCGCGCTGGAAGATCAGCCGGATGTGCCGCTCGGTCTCACCGACGAACTTGTTGAGCAGCTCGGGTCCCTTGATGTTCAAGAAGTAGGACTTGGCCTCGCGGGCGTCGTCGCCGCGCACCTCGGCCATCTTCTTGGCCAGCGAGTTGGCCACGGCCTTGGCGATCAGCGTCTTACCGCAACCGGGCGGACCGTAGAGCAGCACACCTTTGGGCGGGCGCAGCGCGTACTCGCGGTACAGCTCCTTGTGCAGGAACGGCAGCTCCACCGCGTCCCGGATCTGCTCGATCTGGCGGGTCAGGCCACCGATGTCCTCGTAGCTGACGTCGGGCACCTCTTCGAGCACCAGGTCCTCGACCTCGGCCTTGGGGATCCGCTCGAAGGCGTACCCGGCCTTGGTGTCGACCAACAGCGAGTCGCCGGGCCGCAGCCTGCGCGGCCGGGTGTCGTCGTTCAGCGCGTCGGGATGCCCCTCCGGGAGGTCCTCGGCGACCAGCGGCTCGGCCAGCCACACGATGCGCTCCTCGTCGGCGTGCCCGACGACCAGGGCCCGGTGCCCGTCGGCCAGGAGCTCACGCAACGTGGAGATTTCGCCGACCGATTCGAACGTGCCGGCCTCGACGACGGTCAGGGCCTCGTTGAGCCGGACCGTCTGCCCCTTGCGCAGCAAGGGAACTTCGATGTTCGGCGAGCACGTCAGCCGCATCTTGCGGCCGGAGGTGAACACGTCGACCGTGTCGTCCTCGTGCGTGCCGAGCAGGACGCCGTAGCCGCTGGGCGGCTGCCCCAGCCGATCGACTTCCTCACGCAGCGCAAGCAGTTGCTGGCGAGCCTCTTTGAGGGTCTCCATCAACTTCGAGTTCCGCGACGCGAGCGAGTCGATGCGCGCTTCGAGCTGATGCACATCGCGGGCGGAGCGGGCACCTCCATGCGAGCCGACGGCGTGCTCGAGTTGCTCGCGCAACATCGCTGCCTCGCGGCGTAGTTGCTCCAACTCGGCCTCGTCGCCGCTGGACATGTCTGATTCGTGCGGTGTTCCGAAAGCTTCAGAACGCTCTGAGCTACCCATCTTGCGCTCCTTTCCCACACCGAATTGGTGCGGCGGATACTTCAAAGCTACCGGCGATTGCCGATTGATGTGCGGAGTCAAATACCCACGAAAAGTTAAGATTTTCGTCACGCTGGTAATCTCGGCCACTAATCGTGATGATCGAAAGGGCCTCAGGAGGTGCCAGCGTGACCGCAAAAAGCCTCGCCACAGGCTCGACTCGCGTCGCCGTCGTCGCCCCCTCCGCCGGTGTGACTTCCGTTGCACCCATCGGCCAGACCTTAGCGACACCCTTCGTTCGCGAAGCGGCCAGAGGCGTCTAGCCGGCCGACCGACTGGATGCACCGGCCACTGCCCGTAGCGCTGAGCGCCGCCGCCGCCTTGGCGGCGGTCGGACTCGCGGCATGTTCGTCGCCGCACCCGAATACCGGTTCGTCGGCCACGTCTTCGCTCCCACCGGCCACCTCGAGCCAGGTTGCCGCGCCCAACACGGCTCCCCTGCCGCCGCCCGAGGCCCTCACCGACGTGCTCACGCGGCTCGCCGACCCGAACGTTCCGGGTGCCAGCAAGGTGAATCTGGTGGAGGGCGCGAAGCCGGAGAGCGCGGTCACCCTGGACAAATTCACCAACGCCCTGCGCGACAACGGCTATCTGCCGATGACTTTCAACGCGAACGACATCGCGTGGTCGGACAAGAATCCGTCGAACGTGAAGGCCACCATCGCCGTTCACACCGCCCAGGCCAACAACGCCAACTTCACCTTCCCGATGGAGTTCACCCCCTTCCAGGGCGGCTGGCAACTATCGCGACACACCGCCGAAATGCTGTTGGCGCTGGGAAAGTCGCCGTCGGCTCCGACTTCGGGCGCCCCGTCGCCCGCCCCCTT
>NZ_LZLU01000039.1:0-1358 GCF_001673415.1 Mycobacterium sp. 1165196.3
ACCCGATTTCACGCCGGTCATGTCCACCGATGCAGCCCCGGCCCGCAGCTGGATCAGCATGGTGGTGCTGTTCAAAGAGCAGTTGTTCCTGCCAGGCACCGTGTTGAGCCACCCGCTGGGTTAGCGAAAAGTCGTCGGGATCACTCAGCAGATCTAGGTGGGGCTCCCCACAACACACCAGAGCGAAGTCGTCGAACCGCTTCGTCGGCTTCCATAGGAACGTATTGGCAGCGGCCGCAGTCGGCGCTCCCGTCATTCGGTCGCCTTCGCTCACCGTTCGCAGATCCCTTCTCCACACCTGCCCAGGCGACGCTAGTGCCAACGCATTTGCTCCGCTAGGCCGCGACAGCCGCTCTGCGCGCTTCGTCCACGGCACTGCGCTTATCGGCCATCAGGGACCCACGAGCAATTGGCTCGTTATGTCGCCACAGCGTCGGATTGGTAGCGGCGGTCGTTGACTTCGGCGGCGAATTCGGCATATGCCGTGCGTAGCTCGTCGCCGGGCCAGCGGGCAGGCAGTAGGTTCTCAGGCAGCACCGGATCTGTCATCAGGTGGCGCATGATTGCTGCGGCAGCAACGAATTGTTCAAGCGCCTGCGAAGCGTTGGCCATACCATCGAGCAGTTCCCGTCCGGTCCTGGCCCAACCGGGAAGATCCCACAACATGCCGGCGAGCTGCGCGGGCGCATTGTCGTATGAGTACAGGATCCTTGCGCGCTCTTCTAAGTCGATGGGCAGTTCCAGCTTGAGATTGTCAGGTCTTATCCACACGCCCTCGCGCAATTCAGCTAATCGGTTGTCACACAGCAACCTTCGCGTGTCAGCCCGTGTTCGAGGTTCGATTCCGATGCTGGTGATCACCACCGTTATCCAGGCTCCGCGCCACACACGAGTCGGCGGCCGCAGGGCATCGTCCTGTTGGCGCCGCCGAGCCAGCAGCCGATCCGACAGACCATAGCCGTCAGGCGATCGGACCAAATCTCCGCTGGCCACCATCCGTGTGAGTGCCACACGCACCGCCGCCTCGCTTATCTCATACTCTGAGGTAAGGCGTATCAATTCCGCCGAAGTCGCGGATGCTGGGTGGAGTCCCAAGAGAAGGCTCAGGATGACAGAGCGAGCTGTGAGGCGGTCGACAGAATCCAGGGTCATGTATACCTCTCAACACACGTGGGGAGTCGCTGCGAGCCCCGCTATGCCGCAGCGTGTCGCAACCACAGCGTCGTCAAAGTGGTTCGCGATAAGCACCCTTCGCCTCATCCCTTGACTAGAGCCCGCTCTAGGATCGGTGCGAGGTCGAGCCCGTCGGGCATGGTGCCGAACGCGCCACCCCACTGTCGGTCGAGCCGGGTCGTCAG
>NZ_LZLU01000040.1:0-6982 GCF_001673415.1 Mycobacterium sp. 1165196.3
GGCCGACCTGCCGCTGCACCCGGGCTTCGCGGCCAGCTGGCAGCGGCTGCGCACCGCGCCGGCGGTGCTGCCGCTGGGCGACGGCGACGAGCGACGGCGATACCTGCCGCGCACGATCGAGATCGAGACCGGCGTCTTCGTCTGGTGCATGCCCGGGCCCCCGTCGGAGGCCGACCAGGCGCCCTCGCAGCTGGCCCGCCGGATCAGCGCGCTGCTGCCAGCGCCGAACTGAGCCGCGTGGCCGCGGCCCGCGGGTCGGCGGCCGCGGTGATCGCACGCACCACCACGATGCGCCGGGCGCCGGCGTCGAGCACCTCGGGCAGCCGGCGCTCGTCGATGCCGCCGATGGCGAACCACGGCTTGTCGGTTCCCAGCCCGGCGGCCACCTTCACCAGCGGCAGGCCCGGTGCCGCGCGGTCCGGTTTGGTAGGCGTGGGCCAGCACGGCCCGACGCAGAAGTAGTCCGCTTCGCTGCGCGCGGCCGCGGCGGCCTGATCGGCGCTGTGGGTGGACGAGCCGAGCAGCACGTCCGGCCCGACGATGTCGCGCGCGATCCCCAGCGGCAGGTCGCCCTGGCCGAGGTGCAGGACGTCGGCCCCGGCCGCGCGGGCGATGTCGGCGCGGTCGTTGACGGCGAACAGGGCGCCGTGCCGGCGTGCCGCGGCGGCCAGGACCTGACACGCCGCCAGCTCCTCACGCGCCTCCAGCGGGCCGAACCGCTGCTCACCGGCCGAACCCTTGTCGCGCAGCTGGATGATGTCCACGCCGCCGGCCAGGGCGGCGTCGGCGAATTCGGCCAAATCGCCGCGCTCACGGCGCGCGTCGGTGCACAGATAGAGTCGCGCCGCGGCCAGCCGGGCAAGAGGTTGATGCACACCGAGACGCTAGCGCGCTAGCGTGGAGCCGAAGAGAACCACCAGACACGGGAGTCCCGGGTAGTCGAGGCGACTGCGGGGCTGAGAGTGGGCACAGCCGGAGCCACCCGGACCTGCCCTTACCGTCACACCTGATCCGGATCATGCCGGCGAAGGGAGGCTCGAGAATGACCGGGATGCCCTCGGGACCCCCACTGGGGTCCCTGGCCGTCGTCGGCGGCGGCGTCATCGGGCTGGCGGTGGCGCGCCGCGCCGCGCAGGCCGGCTGGTCGGTGCGGGTGCATCGCAGCGACCACCAGGGCGCATCCTGGGTGGCCGGCGGCATGCTGGCGCCGCACAGCGAAGGCTGGCCCGGCGAGGAGCGGTTGCTGCGGCTGGGCCTGGAATCGCTGCGGCTGTGGCGCGAGGGCGGTTTCACCGACGGGCTGCCGCCCGGGGTGGTCACCGCGCGCGAGTCGCTGGTGGTGGCCGTCGACCGCGCCGACGTCGCCGACCTGCGCACCGTCGCGGACTGGTTGTCCGGCCAGGGGCACCCGGTGGTCTGGGAATCGGCGGCCCGCGACGTCGAACCGCTGCTGGCGCAGGGCATCAGGCACGGCTTCCGGGCGCCCACCGAACTGGCCGTGGACAACCGCGCGGTGCTCGACGCGCTGGCCGCCGAGTGTGAGCGCCTCGGGGTGCGGTGGGCGCCGGCGGTGCACGAGCTGTCGCGCGTCGAGGCCGACGCGGTGGTGATCGCCAACGGCATCGACGCGCCGGCGTTGTGGCCGGGCCTGCCGGTGCGCCCGGTGAAGGGCGAGGTGCTGCGGCTGCGGTGGCGCAAGGGTTGTATGCCGTTGCCGCGGCGGGTGATTCGTGCCCGGGTGCACGGACGGCAGGTGTACCTGGTGCCCCGCGCGGACGGAGTGGTCGTCGGCGCCACCCAGTACGAGCACGGGCGCGACACGGCCCCGGTCGTGTCGGGGGTGCGCGACCTGCTCGACGACGCGTGCGCGGTGCTGCCGGCGCTGGGCGAATACGAGTTGGCCGAATGCGCCGCCGGTCTGCGCCCGATGACCCCGGACAATCTGCCGTTGGTGCATCGCCTGGATGCGCGGACGCTGGTCGCCGCGGGCCACGGCCGGTCGGGATTCCTGTTGGCGCCCTGGACGGCAGAACAGATCGTGTCCGAACTGGCCCCGGTGGGAGCACACCCATGATCGTTCTGGTCAACGAACAGAAGGTCGACGTCGACGCGCCCATCACGGTCGCCGCGTTACTGCAGTCCCTGGGGTTCCCGGACCGCGGGGTGGCCGTGGCCATGGATGACACGGTGCTGCCGCGATCCCGTTGGGCCACCGAGCTTTTCGACGGTGCCCGGCTCGAGGTGGTGACGGCGGTGCAAGGTGGCTAAATCCGAGGTGCCCAAACTGACCATCGGAGACCGCAGCTTCGCGTCGCGGCTCATCATGGGGACCGGCGGCGCGAGCAACCTGGCGGTGCTCGAAGAGGCGCTGGTGGCCTCGGGCACCGAACTGACCACCGTCGCGATCCGCCGCGTCGACGCCGAGGGCGGCACCGGATTGCTCGATCTGCTCAACCGGCTGGGCATCACGCCGCTGCCCAACACCGCGGGATGCCGCGGCGCGGCCGAGGCGGTGCTCACCGCACAGTTGGCGCGCGAGGCGCTGAACACCAACTGGATCAAGCTCGAGGTGATCGCCGACGAACGCACGCTGCTGCCCGACGCGGTCGAATTGGTGCGAGCCGCAGAGCAATTGGTCGATGACGGGTTCGTCGTGCTGCCCTATACCAACGACGATCCGGTGCTGGCGCGCCGGCTCGAGGACGCCGGCTGCGCGGCCGTCATGCCGCTGGGTTCGCCGATCGGCACCGGCCTGGGCATCACCAACCCGCACAACATCGAGATGATCGTCGCCGGGGCCGGCGTTCCGGTGGTGCTCGACGCCGGCATCGGAACCGCCAGCGATGCCGCGCTGGCGATGGAATTGGGTTGCGACGCCGTACTTCTGGCGACCGCGGTGACCCGGGCCGCCGATCCGGCGGCGATGGCCGCCGCGATGGCCGCCGCGGTCACGGCCGGGTATCTGGCCCGCCGCGCCGGACGGATCCCGAAGCGGTTCTGGGCGCAGGCTTCCAGCCCCAGCCTAAGTCAATGAATCGTTATGTGGCGCTAGGCAGTTCGATGGCCGCGGGCCCGGGCATCCGTCCCCGCGCGGCAGGGGCTCCGCGATGGTCGGGTCGATCCGCACGCAACTACGCCCACCTGATCGCGCAGCGTCACGGCTACGACCTGGTCGACGTCACCTTTTCCGGGGCGACCACCGCCCACGTGCTCACCGAAAGCCAGCGCGGGGCGCCACCCCAGATCGCCGCGCTGGACGGCACCGAAAGTCTGGTCACCGTCACCATCGGCGGCAACGACGTCGGCTACATCCCGCTGCTGATGGCGGCGTCGCTGCCGCGGGCACTGCGGCACCTGCCGTTGCTGGGGGACCGCATCACCGAACTGCTGGACCGCCAAGCGCGAGATGCGGCCTTGGACGCGGTGTTTGAATCGCTGTGCGCGGTCGGCCGGGAAGTGCGCCACCGGTGCGCGGGGGCACGGATATTCTTCGTCGACTACCTGACGATGCTGCCGCCGCCGGGTGTGCCGGCCGCGCCGCTGTCGAGCGCCGACGCCGACCTTGGTCGCCACGTGGCCGCGACGCTGGAGACGATGACGGCCGATGCCGCCGCGGCGACCGGCTGCGGACTCATCCGTGCCGCCGCGGCCAGCCGGGAGCACCACGCATGGTCGGCAGAGCCCTGGACGACGCTGCCGACCCGCTTGGGTGTGTCACTGCCCGGACGCCCCGCTCCGTTGCACCCGAACGCCGACGGGATGCGGGCGGTAGCGGATCTGGTTGCGGCCGCGCTCTAAGCGTCAGCCGTTGGTGCGCCACCACTGGTAGAGCGCGTTGACATCGGAGTTGGCCGACGTGAGATGTCCCAACACGTTTTTGGCGTCGGTGGTCCAGGTCAGCGTCGCGTAGTTCTTGTAGGTGCCGCAGGCGATCTGGCCGCCCGTCTGGCCGTTCTGCTTCCAGGTTCCCGGTGACTGCCCGGCGTCCCCGCACGCGGCCAGGGACACGTCCTTGATCGTGGAACTGAACGCGGAGCCCAGGTTCGTGCTGTTGGAGAAGAGCGCGTAGACACCCGATCCCGGTCCGCTGGAGTCGGGGCTTTGCCCGCACACCAGTTCGGCCAGCTCGCCTGCCTCGGTCAGCTCTTGGGACTTGCAGTTGTTCAGGCCGTAGCCCTTCGACAGCGAGGCGGCCAGCGTGTTCAGGTCCGCCGCGTTACCCGTGTTGGGTTCGGCGCTTGCGGTGGCACAACCCGCGAAAGCCAAACTGCCCGTTAAGGCTGCGGCCGACACGACTCGCAGCGCGGTGTTGAGATGTGACATTTTCCTGACTCCCTGCGGTTGATGGAAATAAAGAGGGGCGAACGTCTCTCGGTCATCTGTTCTTGAATCGGTTGCGGCCCTTCGCCGAATCTCACCCGTTGGCGCGCCACCACCGGTAGAGCGCGGCCACGTCGGTGTTGGACGCGCGCAGGTAGCTCAGCGTGTTCTTGGCGTCGGTGGTCCAGATGATCTCGGCGCCGTTGCGGTACGTGCCGCAGGCCGCCTGACCGGCGCTGTCGGCGGCGCCGTCCTTGTGCCAGGTCGACGGCGACTGGGTGGCGTCCCCGCAGGGGGTCAGGACGTCCTCTTTGATGGTGGCCTTAAACGAGGTGGCCAAGTTCTCGGCGTTGGTGAACAGGACGTACTTGGCCTGAACCGGGCCGCTCGGGTCGGGACTCTGCCCGCAGGTGAGTACCGCCAGTTGCGTGCTGCGGTCGATGTTTCCGGCGGTGCAGTTGTTCAGGCCGTAGCCCTTCGACAGCGAGGCCGCAAGCGCGTTGATATCCGACGGGTTGCCGGTGGTGGCCGGGTCCGCGCTCGCAGTGACGCCGCCCGCTAAGGCCGAACCGGCCATGAGGGCCGTTAAGACCGCTGCCCTCAGCACGTTGCTGAAATCAGACATGAATGGCTCCTTAACGGCGGCTTCTAAACACGGATAGTAGGTCTATGTCGTGGTAAAGCAATACGTTCCGCAGGCAATTGTCTGTGTAGGCATCCTTCGTCGGCTCAACGGGCAGAGGCCCAGGAAAATGATAGTGCCGCGCGGCTTGCGCCGCCCGCTGGCGAATTATGTTGAGTCCGGCGGTAATCGAGCCGCCCGGTGAATGCGGTGGCGTCTCCGGCGCGTTGCGCCCGGCCCGGCCTAAACCAGATTTTGCATTGCTAGTGCCGATCAGAGTCCGCTCGGGTATGGTTAGACCGCTTTACGTCAGCTAACTTCTCTGGACTGGAGAATCCATGACACAACCCCCTCCTCCGCCGCCCAATTACCCGCCGCCGTCTCCCGGTTACCCGCCGCAGCAGCCGGCCGGCGAAGCACCGAATAACTATCTGGTGTGGTCGATTCTGGCGACCCTGTTCTGCTGTCTTCCCTTCGGAATCGTGGCGATAGTCAAGTCGAGCCAGGTCAATGGGTTGTGGGCGCAGGGACGTTATGCCGAGGCGCAGGCGTCCGCCGAAAGTGCCAAGAAATGGGTGATCTGGTCGGTAGCCATCGGCATCGTGGTGGGCATCATCTACGGCATTTTGATGGCGGTCGGCGCGCTCAACACGGACACCAACGCGGCACTCGCCGCGATGTTCTAAAGGTTCTAGAGTTCGATCATGGTGACCCGCTGGGGGGCGGCGCACGCGAGCTTGGGTGCGCCACTGGTCGTGGCCGCATCCACGACGCTGATGTGCGCCGCCATCTGGGCGGGTGACCCGACCACACCGAACGGTCCGCTGCCGGTCTGCCCCACCAAGGCGTTGTTGGGGATCGACTGTCCCGGCTGCGGCAGCTTGCGGATGGTGTATTCGCTCTTGCACGGCAACCTGTTGGCGGCCGCCAGGTTCAACGCGTTGGGCCTGGCGGCTGTCGCGCTGCTGGCGTGGGCCTACTTCTCCTGGACCTACGGGCGCCTGGTGGGCCGGCGCATCCGCAGCTGGCAGCACCGGCGCTGGGCCGCCGCCGTGACGCTGTCGCTGGTGCTGGCCTGGTTCGTGGTGCGCAACATCCCCTTTGCGCCCTTCAGCGCACTGCATGTCTGATACCGCCGTGTCCTGATCCGGGCCGGTTCGGCAGCGGTCTAACCTGGGGCGCGATGGTGAACAAATCCACGACGATTCCGGCGATGCTGGCCGTGATCGCCCTGACCGCGTTCTCGACCGGCTGCTCGCATCGGTCGTCCGACTCGCAGCAAACGCACCCCGGCGCGGCCGAATTCGCCGCCGGCCTGCGCGACAAGGTCACCACCGACGCGATGATGGCCCACCTGACCAAGCTGCAAGACATCGCCAACGCCAACAACGGCACCCGGGCGGTGGGCACGCCCGGCTACGAGGCCAGCGTCGACTATGTGGTGAACGTCTTGCGCGGCAGCGGATTTGACGTGCAGACCCCGGAATTCTCGGCGCGCGTGTTCCACGCCGAGAAGCCGGAGCTCACCGTCGGCGGCAAGTCGGTGGAGGCGCACGCGCTGGACTTCAGCCTGGGCACCCCGCCGGCCGGCGTGAGCGGGCCGCTCCTCGCCGCACCGCCGGACAACTTGGGTTGCGCGGCCGCCGACTACGCCGCCCTGCCGCTGCAGGGCGCCGTGGTGCTGGTGGACCGCGGCACCTGCCCGTTCGCACAGAAGGAAAACGCCGCGGCACAGCGCGGCGCCGTGGCGATGATCATCGCCGACAACGTCGACGAACAACAGATGGGCGGCACGCTCGGCCCGACCACCGAGGTGAAGATTCCGGTGCTGAGCGTCACCAAGTCGGTGGGGGTGCAGCTGCGCGGCCAGCCCGGCCCCACCACCATCAAACTCAACGCGAGCGTCCAAAGCTTCCGCGCCCGCAACGTGATTGCGCAGACCAAGACCGGGTCGGCGACCGACGTGGTGATGGCCGGGGCCCACTTGGACAGCGTTCCCGACGGGCCGGGCATCAACGACAACGGATCGGGCGTGGCCGC
>NZ_LZLU01000041.1:0-9732 GCF_001673415.1 Mycobacterium sp. 1165196.3
CCGGCCCTCGCCGCCGGGGAACAACACGGTGAAGACCTCGGTGAACTCGCGTTCGACGTCGGCATACGCCTCGCTGAACACCTGCAGGATGCGGGCGTCGACCTCGTCGACCACCCCGAGCAGGTCCTTGCGGGCGGCCTTGACGTCCTCGAGCTGGGTGGACAGGAAGTTGTATCGCTCCTCGAGCGCGGCGAACTCCTCCAGCGCCAGCGGGTTCACCCGGCCCAGTTCGGCCAGCTCACGCTCGGCCCGCTTGGCGCGGCGTTCCTGGGTGGCCCGGTCGTAGGGAATCGGCGCGGGCGCGAAGACCTGCTCACCGCGCTCCTTGGCCTGCTCGTATTCGGCCATCTCCAGATCGGTCGGCGGCAGCAGGTTGTCCGGCCCGTACTCGGCGATCAGGTCGGCCGGCGCCATCCCGAACTGCTCGAGCACCATCTGCTCGAGCTGCTCGATCCGCATCGCCGCCTGGGCGTTGGCCACCTCGTCGCGGTGCAGCGAGTCGGTCAGGGCGGCCACCCGGGCGCTCAGCGCGTTCACCTCGTCGCGCACCGCGGCCATCGCGGTCGCGCGCTGCTGGCGCTCGGCGGCCAGCGCGTCGCGGATCTTGGACGCGGCGTCGACGACCCCGGTCAACCGCTGCGCCAGCAGCCGCCCGGAGTCGGCCACCGCCGCCGCCACCGCGGCGGCACGCAACCGCGCCTCCCGCGCCTGCTGGGCCCGCAGCCGGGCTTCGCGCTCGGCCGCGGCCGCGCGGCGCAACGAGTCCGCGCGCCCCCGCACCGCGTTCGCCCGCTCTTCGGCGGTCCGCACCGCCAGCCGTGCCTCCACCTCGACGCTGCGCGCGGCTTCGGTCGCCGCGGCGATCCGCTGCCGGTCCACGGGATCTTCGGTCGGCGCCTGCTGGGTCTCCTGCGCGTTGCGCAGCCGGGTCTCCAGTTCGGTGACCTCGGCGACGGTCTGGGTCCGGCCCGCTTCGAGCTCCTCGCGCTGCCGCAGCAGCCTGCTCCACTCGTCCTCGGACGTCCGGGCCTCCTGGCCCAGCCGGCCCAGCTGTTCGTACATCCCCGAGATCTCGCTGTCGGATTCGTTGAGCGCGGCCAGCGCCTGCTCGGCGGAGTCCTGGCGGGCGGCCTGCTCGGTCAGCGCCCCGGACAGCGCCGCGCTGAGCTGGGCCACCCGCGCCTCGGCGGCGGTCAGCTCGTCGCCGGCCTTGTCGATCTCCGACGTCACCTCGAGCGTGGACAGCTTGCGGTCCGAGCCGCCGCTCACCCAGCCGGCGCCCACCAGGTCGCCGTCGAGGGTGACCGCACGCAACCGGGGATGCGCGGCCACCAGCGCCAGCGCGCGGTCCAGGTCGTCGACCACCGCGACGCCGGAGAGCATGGCCGTGATCGCGCCGCGCAGCCGGGCGGGCGCGTCGATCAGGTCGAGCGCCCACAGCGCACCCGCCGGGGCGGCCTGCGGGGTGGGCTGATCGGCGGGCCAGTCGCCCAGCACCAGCGCGGCGCGGCCGCCGTCGGCCTCCTTGAGCGCGGCGACGGCCGAGCGGGCCGCGCCGAAGCTTTCGGCGGCCAGGGCGTCGGCCGCCGATCCCAGCACCGCGGCCAGCGCCGCCTCATACCCGGAACGGACCTTGACCAACTTGGCCATCGGACCCAAAAGACCTGTGCCGTCGTGGTTTTGGGTGAGCCACGCCGCGCCGTCCTTGCGCTCGAGCCCGATCGCGAGCGCGTCGATGCGGGCCCGCAACGAGGCCACCTGGCGTTCGGCGTCCCGCTCGGCGGACTGCAGTTCGGCGACCCGCTCGTCGGCCAGCCGCAATGCGGCGACGGTGCGCTCGTGGTGTTCGTCGAGACCCACCTCGCCCTGGTCGAGTTCACCGACCCGGCCCTGCACGGTCTCGAATTCCACCTTGGCCTGCTGCGCGCGGGCGGCGGCGGCTTCGATGCGTTCGGACAGCCGCGCAACGCTGTCGTCGATCGATTCGACGCGGGCCCGCATCGTCTCCACCTGGCCGGTCAGCCGGGCGAGGCCTTCCCGCCGGTCCGCCTCCGCGCGCACGGCCGCCATGTGAGCCCGGTCGGCCTCGGCGGCTTCGCGCTCGCGCTCGGCCAGTTCGGCGCGCGCGCCGTCCAGCCGGGTCCGGGCGCCGGCCAGCTCGGCGAGCAGCTGTTGCTCGGCGGCCGCGACCCGCTCCGCCTCGGCTTCCAGCGCGGCGGGGTCGGTGTCGCCAGTGGCGACCGGCTCAACGTCGAGGTGCTGGGCCCGCTCGCTGGCGATGCGTACGGTCGCGGCGACCCGTTCGGCCAGCGCGGACAGCGCAAACCAGGTGTGCTGAACGGACTCTGCGCGGCTGGAGAGTTCGGCGACCGCCGCCTCGTGCGTCGTCAGCTCCTCGGACGCCACCGCCAGCCGCGCGGCCGCCTGGTCGTGGTCGCGCCGCATGGCGGCCTCGGCCTCGAAGATGGCCTCCCGCTCGCCCTGCCGGTTGACCAGGTCATCGGCGGCCAGCCGCAGCCGGGCGTCGCGCAGGTCGGCCTGGATGGTCTGGGCGCGACGGGCCACCTCGGCCTGGCGGCCCAGCGGTTTGAGCTGGCGACGCAACTCGGTGGTCAGGTCGGTCAGTCGGGCCAGGTTCGCCGACATCGCGTCGAGTTTGCGCAGCGCCTTTTCCTTGCGCTTGCGGTGCTTGAGCACGCCGGCGGCTTCCTCGATGAACGCGCGACGGTCTTCGGGCCGCGATTGCAGGATCTCGTCGAGCTTGCCCTGCCCGACGATGACGTGCATCTCCCGGCCGATGCCGGAGTCGCTCAGCAGCTCCTGAACATCCATCAAACGGCAACTGCTGCCGTTGATTTCGTACTCGCTGGCGCCGTCGCGGAACATCCGCCGCGTGATCGACACCTCGGAGTATTCGATGGGCAGCGCGTTGTCGGAGTTGTCGATGGTGACGGTGACCTCGGCGCGCCCCAGCGGGGCCCGCGACGACGTCCCGGCGAAGATGACGTCCTCCATCTTCCCGCCGCGCAGGGTCTTTGCTCCCTGCTCCCCCATGACCCAGGCCAGCGCGTCGACGACGTTGGATTTGCCCGAGCCGTTGGGTCCGACGACGGCGGTGATGCCCGGTTCGAACCGCAGAGTCGTCGGCGAGGCGAAGGACTTGAAGCCCTTCAGCGTCAGACTCTTGAGGTACACGGCGAGCCAGACTACCGCTCAAATCGGCCCGGACGGCGGCACCGCGGGGTGTCGGCCGGCCCGAAATAGGGCGGTGTTTTTGGCGGTCGACGCACTGGTCACAGTGGTCACATCAGCCACGGGCCGAAGGTGAATGTCGCCCTGCGAAACGCGCTGGCGCCGGCGCTATCACGTTGCGGATTCGCCCATCGACGCCGCAGTCGGTGCCGGTGTGACAGATGTGAGGCCCAGGGGCTCGTCGGACGCCCGGACCCTGCCCGTCAGCGCTCGACGAAACCTTCGAACCGCTCCTGGGGCTGTGACCAGTCGGCGACCACCTTGTCGACGTGGCCGGGCCGCGACGGCCATGCGGTGCCGCCTTCCAGCAGGTGCAGCAGCTTCTCGCCGGCCGGCCGCGGGCCCTGGGCGACCACCAGAACGCGGCCGTCGGCCTGGTTGGCGGCATAGCCGGTGAGACCCAGTTCCAGCGCCCGGCAGCGGGTCCACCAGCGGAAACCGACGCCTTGGACCTGGCCGTGCACCCATGCGGTGAGCCGGGTGTCAGGCTCCGACATCGCTGACCTCGGAGCTGACCTCGAAGTTGACGGTGGTTCCGGACTTGAGCGTGCGGCCGACCGTGCAGACCTGGTCGATCGCGCGGTTGACCACGACCAGCAGGCGCTGCTTCTCGTCGTCGGCCAGCGACGACAGGTCCAGTTCCAGGGTCTCCTCGAGCAGCGGATAGCGTTCCTGCTCCCGGTCGGCGGCGCCGGAGACCTTCACCACCGCCTTGTAGTCGTCGCCCAGCCGGCGGGCCAGCGGCAGGTCGCTGGACATCCCGCTGCACGCCGCGAGCGCGATCTTGAGCAGCTCACCGGGGGTGAACACGCCTTCGACGTCCTCGGAGCCGATCAGCACCTGCGCCCCTCGTGAGCTGTACCCGGTGTAGCGGCGAGTTCCGGTGCGTTCCACCCATAGTTCGGCCATGGCTCATTTCTACCGGGCGTCCGAACTTTTCCGGCACGGGCATACTGTTTTGCATGTCCACCGTGGTCGCATTCCATGCCCACCCGGACGACGAGGTCGTGCTCACGGGTGGCACCCTGGCGCGGGCGGCGGCGGCCGGGCACCGGGTGGTCGTGGTCACGGCGACCGACGGTCGCGTGCACAACGAGGACCACAACGACCGGCTGAACGAATTACGTTTGAGCGCAAGCATTCTCGGGGCGCATCGGGTGGAGTGCCTGGGGTACGCCGACAGCGGCTACGGGCCGCTGTTCTACCCGGATCCGCCCGGGCGCACCCGATTCGGCCGCGCGGACCTCGACGAGGCGGCCGGGCGGCTGGCCGGCATCCTGCGCGACGAACACGCCGACCTGCTGCTCAGCTATCAGCCCAACGGCGGCTATGGCCACCGCGACCACGTCCAGGTGCACCACGTCGGCAAGCGGGCCGCCGAACTCGCCGCCATCCCGCGGGTACTAGAGGTGACGATGCCGCGCGAAATGCTGCTTCGCGTCAGCGATGTCGCGCATTTGTTGCGGCTGCCGGAGCCGTACGAACGCGACATCGTCCGCGGCGCCTACGCCCCCCGCGCCACGATCACCCATCGCGTCAACGTCTTCGGATTCGCGCGCCAGAAGCGCGACGCATTCGCCGCGCACCGCTCCCAGATCGGCGCTTCGGGTCTGGTCGCGGGTGTGTTCGGGCTGCTGTTGCGGTTGCCGCCTCAGGTGTTTGGTGCGCTGTTTTGCCACGAGTGGTTCGTGGACCCGGCGCTGCCCACCGGGACGCTGCGCCGCGACATCTTCGATTGACTCATCCGCGTTCGAAAGCTCAGCCCCGTGGGCGCGGTTGACATTTCGGGCAGTAGAACGACGAGCGGTTCATGAACTTCTCCCGGCGCATCACCGCCCCGCAGCGACGGCAGGCGTGGCCCGCACGGCCGTAGGCGTCCAACGATCGGTCGAAGTATCCGGACTCGCCGTTGACGTTGACATACAGCGAGTCAAACGACGTCCCCCCTTTGGCCAGCGCGTCGCGCATCACGGCGGCGGCCGCGTCGAGCACGGCGGTCAGCTGCTTGCGGCTCAGCGTGTCGGACAGTCGCGCGCCGTGCAGCTTGGCCCGCCACAGCGCCTCGTCGGCGTAGATGTTGCCGATACCCGACACCACCTGTTGATCGAGCAGCTGCCGTTTGATCTCGGAATGCTTGCGCCGCAAGACTTTTACCACCGCGTCCGCGTCGAAGCGGGGGTCCAGCGGGTCACGCGCCAGGTGCGCGACCGGTTCGGGCACCACGCTGCCGTCCACCTCGACCAAATCGGCGAGCATCCACCCCCCGAAGGTGCGCTGGTCGGCGAAACTCAGCACGGTCCCGTCGTCGAGCAGCGCGGAGATCCGGACGTGGTCGGCGCGCGGCACCGCACCGAGCAGCATCTGCCCGCTCATGCCGAGGTGAACCACGAGCGCCGTATCCGATTGCTGCCCAACGGGTTCGGTGTCGAGCAGCAGCCACAGGTATTTGCCGCGCCGATCGGTGCCGGTGATTCTCGCGTTCAGCAGCCGGGCGGTCAGGTCCGCGGGCCCGGCTTCATGACGACGCACCGCGCGCGGGTGGTGCACCCGCACGGCGGTGATCGTCTTGCCGACGACGTGGGCGTGCAGGCCGCGGCGCACCACCTCGACTTCGGGCAGTTCGGGCATTCAGACAGACACCATCTAGTTGGGCGTCGTCCCCGCGGTGTCCAGCACGTCGAGGGTTTTCCAGGTCTGGGCCGCGGCCTTCTGCTCGGCTTCCTTCTTGGAGCGGCCCACCCCGGTGCCGTATTCGGTCTCGGCCACCACGACCACGGCGGTGAATTCCTTGTCGTGGTCGGGGCCGGTGGAGGTGACGACGTAGGACGGCGCGCCCATGCCGCGCGCCGCGGTCAGCTCCTGCAGGCTCGTCTTCCAGTCCAGCCCGGCTCCCAGCGTCGGCGCGGCGTCCAGCAGCGGACCGAACAACCGCAGAATCACCTCGCGCGCAACGTCGATGCCGTGCTCGAGATAGATCGCGCCCAGCAGCGATTCCATCCCGTCGGCCAGGATGCTGGATTTGTCGGCCCCGCCGGTGTTGGCCTCGCCACGCCCCAGCAGCAGATGGACGCCGAGGCCCCCGTCGCACAGCTTGCGCGCGACGTCGGCCAGCGCCTGGGTGTTGACGACGCTCGCCCGCAGCTTGGCCAGGTCACCCTCGCTGCGGTCGGGGTGGCGGTGGTAGAGCTCGTCGGTGATCGTCAGCCCCAGCACGGCGTCGCCCAGGAACTCCAGGCGCTCGTTGGTGGGCAGTCCGCCGTGCTCGTAGGCGTAGCTGCGATGCGTCAGCGCCAGGGACAGCAGTTCGTCGGACAGTTCAACCCCGAGGGCGTCGAGCAGAACCTGCCGTGAACTCACCGCTGGTCCCGCGACTCGTCCGACTCGGCGCTGAACATGCCCGCCAGCTTGGCCCACCGCGGATCGATGCGATCGTGCCGGTGGCCCGGCTCGGCGGCCAGCGGGACGCCGCATTCGGGACACAGCCCCGGGCAGTCCGGGGTGCATACGGGCGAGAACGGGAGCTCCAGCCCGACGGCGTCGCGGATCGACTGCTCGAGGTCGATGGTGTCGTCGACGATGTGGCCCACCTCGTCTTCCTCGGTGGTCGCCTCGGTGGTGCTGTCCGGGTAGGCGAACAGTTCGGTCAGCCGCACCTGCACGTGGCTCTGTAGCTTGGTCAGGCAACGCGAGCACTCACCGGCGGTCGGGGCGGTCACCGTCCCGGTCACCAGGACGCCTTCGGACACCGATTGGACCTGGAGGTCCAGGTCCAGGTCCGCGCCGGCCTCGATCGCGATCATGTCCAGCCCGATGCGGGACGGACTGGGCACGGTTTTTCGCAGGGTGACCATGGCCCCGGGGCGCCGCCCGAGCCGGGTGATGTCGAACGCCATCGGTCCGGCAAGCCGTGACGCTGCGCCGCGGGCCGATGATGTGCTGTGCTGCCGCGTCATACCGGGAATCCTACGGCGCTGACCCGACAATTCCAGGGCGTGGCCGCCCGGGTGGACCGCCGCGCGGGGCTAGCGCACGGCGTAGTCGTGGGTTCCGGCGGCGGTGCGCAGTTGGTGACGACCGCGTCCCACCGAGCGCAGGGTGCCGTTGAGGAATTCCTCGAACTCGGCGAGCTTGTTGTCGACGTAGATGTCGCACTCGCCGCGCAGCCGGTCGGCCTCGGCGTGCGCCGAGTCGATGAGCCGGGTGGCCTCGGCGTTGGCCGCCTCCACCACGCTGTTCTGCGACACCAGGCGCTGCTGCTCCTTGATGCCCTCTTGCACGGCCTTCTCGTAGGAGATGTTGCCGTTTTCCAGCAGCCGGTCGGCTTCGGCCTGGGCGCGCCCGACGCTGGCTTCGTACTCGCGCTTGGCCGCCGTGGCGATGCGCATCGACTCTTCGCGAGCCTCGCCGACCATCCGCTCGCTGTGCTGGCGCGCCTCGCTCACCATCCGGTCGGCTTGCGCCTTGGCGTCGGACAGCAGCCGGTCGGCCTCCGCGCGGGCGTGGTTGAGCATGGACTCCGACTCGGTGGTCGCCGAGGCCACCATGGACTCGGAGTGCGTCTTGGCGTCCTGCAGCATCGAATCGCGGGCGTCCAACACATCCTGGGCGTCATCCAGTTCGCCCGGAATCGCATCCTTGATGTCGTCGATCAACTCCAGCACGTCGCCGCGGGGCACCACGCAGCCGGCCGTCATCGGAACGCCACGGGCTTCTTCCACGATGGCGCTGAGTTCGTCCAGCGCCTCAAAGACTCGATACACGGCCATACCCTCCTGGCGTCTGCAAAGATCCGGTTGTTACCAGTGTGCCTGGTGTTGTCCCTGTGACAGCGGTGGCGAGCCCGGTGTGTCGGGTATTTGCCCGTTCGGGGCGCCTCAAACGACCCGGCGCGCCGTTTCCGGCCAGGTCGCAGGAATCCAGTGTCATCAGAAAGCGCCCGTTCACGCTGTTACCGCGGCCGCCACGGCCGCACGAGGTGGTTCATCCATATTCGGCGCCGGGCTCCCGCCGAGGCTCGACGGGCGCGGGGCCCGGGGTTTGCGTCGACACGCCGGGGCCCGGCTATTTGCCAGCGATTCTAGGCGCCGGGCGGCCGGGCCACTATCTCGGTCGCCGGCGATATACCCCCTCGGGGTATACTGCACGGGGTGCGCGGGCGCCCTACGGTTTACCCAGGAGGACACAGTGACGGTGCTATCGGCGATCGGGCACGCGTTGACGCTCGCGGGCTCGATGACGTGGGAAATCTTATGGGCGCTGATCCTGGGTTTCGCCCTCTCGGCGGTGGTGCAGGCCGTCGTGCGGCGTTCAACGATCGTGTCGCTGATGGGCGACGACCGTCCGCGCACCCTGGCGATCTCCGCGGGGCTGGGCGCGGCGTCGTCGTCGTGCTCGTACGCCGCGGTGGCGCTGGCGCGGTCGCTGTTTCGCAAGGGCGCCGACTTCACCGCCGCGATGGCATTCGAAATCGGTTCCACCAACCTGGTGGTGGAACTGGGCATCATCCTGGCGCTGCTGATGGGCTGGCAATTCACCGCCGCCGAATTCGTCGGCGGCCCACTGATGATCGTCGCGCTCGCCGTGCTGTTCCGGCTGTTCGTGCGTTCGCGACTCGTGGACGCCGCCCGCGAGCAGGCCGAGCGGGGAATCGCCGGATCCATGGAAGGCCATGCGGCCATGGACATGTCGATCCAGGGCGAGGGCTCGTTCTGGCGACGGCTGTTTTCCCCGGCGGGCCTCACCTCGGTTTCACACGTGTTCGTGATGGAGTGGCTGGCGATCCTGCGCGACCTCGTGCTGGGCTTGTTGATCGCCGGCGCCGTCGCGGCCTGGGTACCCGAAAAGTTCTGGCAGGTCTTCTTTTTGGCCGATCACCCGGGCCTCTCGGCGCTGTGGGGCCCGATCGTGGGGCCCATTGTGGCGATCGTGTCCTTCGTGTGCTCCATCGGCAACGTGCCGCTGGCCGCGGTGCTGTGGAACGGAGGCATCAGCTTCGGCGGTGTCATCGCCTTCATCTACGCCGACCTGTTGATCCTTCCGATCCTCAACATCTACCGCAAGTATTACGGCACCAAGATGATGCTGACGCTACTGGGCACCTTCTACGCCGCTATGGTGGCCGCCGGATATCTGGTCGAATTGGTCTTCGGCACAACACATCTCATTCCCAAGCAGCGCAACGCGACGGTGATCGAGGCGTCGATCTCCTGGAACTACACGACGTGGCTCAACATCGCCTTCCTGATGCTCGCGGCAGTCCTGATCGCCCGGTTCGTCACGTCCGGAGGTCTGCCGATGGTGCGCATGATGGGCGGCTCCCCCGAGGCCGGCCCATCAGAGCATCGGCACTGAGGAGTCTCAGGGTTGCGGCAACCGCACGTCCAGCACCACGCAGCGCCCTTGCCCGGCCTCGGCGAGCGCCCATTCGACGGCCTTGCTCATCTCCGCCGGCGTGTGCACCGTGCGTCCGCTGCCGCTACG
>NZ_LZLU01000042.1:0-916 GCF_001673415.1 Mycobacterium sp. 1165196.3
TGTCGTGCTTTCTGCTGCCGCGGGTGTTGCCCGACGGCACCCGCAACCGGATGTTTTTGCAGCGGCTCAAGGACAAGCTCGGCAACCACGCCAACGCGTCCAGCGAAGTCGAATACGACGGCGCGATCGCGTGGCTGGTGGGGGAGGAAGGGCGCGGGGTGCCCACCATCATCGAGATGGTCAACCTGACCCGGCTGGACTGCACGCTGGGCAGCGCCACCAGCATGCGCACCGGTCTGACCCGCGCGATCTACCACGCCCAGCACCGAAAGGCGTTCGGCGCCTACCTGATTGACCAGCCGCTGATGCGTAACGTATTGGCTGACCTGGCCGTGGAGGCGGAGGCGGCGACCATGGTCGCGATGCGGATGGCCGGGGCGACCGACAGGGCCGTGCGTGGCGACCAGCGCGAGGCGCTGCTGCGCCGGATCGGCCTGGCGGCCAGCAAGTACTGGGTGTGCAAGCGCTCCACCCCGCACGCCGCCGAGGCGCTGGAATGCCTGGGCGGCAACGGCTATGTCGAGGACTCCGGCATGCCGCGGCTGTACCGGGAGGCCCCGCTGATGGGCATCTGGGAGGGCTCGGGCAACGTCAGCGCGCTGGACACGTTGCGCGCCATGGCCACTCGTCCCGAATGCGTCGAGGTGCTCTTCGACGAGCTCGCCGACGGCGCGGGCCAGGACCCGCGCCTGGCCGCCCACGTCGCGCGGCTGCGCGATCAGCTGGCCGACCTGGAGACCATCGCCTACCGCGGCCGCAAGGTCGCCGAAGACATCTGCCTGGCGCTGCAGGGCTCGCTGCTGGTGCGCCACGGCCACCCCGCCGTCGCCGAGGCCTTCCTGACGACCCGGCTCGACCGACAGTGGGGTGGCGCGTTCGGCACCATGCCCGACGGGCTCGACCTCGCACCGATCCT
>NZ_LZLU01000043.1:0-1612 GCF_001673415.1 Mycobacterium sp. 1165196.3
CGGCCTCGGCCCGAAACGTCGTGCGTACCTGCGTCAAGCCGGGCTGCCGCTGCGCCTCCGCGGTGTGCTGGATGGCCTCACGGGCGGTCCACCAGCCCGGGCCGTCCTGGATTCCCGCGGCGGCATCGAGGATGGTGACCGAGCCCCAGCCGATGCCGAACCGGACGTCGATGTCGGGGCCGACGGCCAGCCGCAGCGTCAGGGCGGCATCGATCGCGGAGCCGACGGTCGGGTAACTGCCCTGGAACTCGTCGCCGACGGTGAACGCGGGCGGGCCGATAGCTTCGGCGGCGACGTGTCGCAGGGCGGCCGCCAGGCTCCCATGCAGCTTCGAGCGGTCGGTGGCACGCCGGGAACCGACGACGTCACCGATGAGCGTCGCCCGTGATGAAGGACCCAGCTTCATCCGAGCCATTTGAAGAGTATAGCTTAATCATGCGAGGATTTAGCTATACGCTTTATCGAGGCGTTACACCTCTTCGATGAGAGCCGACGCCGCCTGCAGGTGCCGGACCGCGTCGCGCACGATCGACTCGATCAGTTCGGCGCACGACGGCAGGTCCTCGAGGATGCCGGCCACCTGGCCGGAAGCCAGCACGCCGGCGTCGGTGTTGCCGTCCACCAGCCCGGCTTTCAACAGCATCGGGGTATTGGCCGCCATCACCACCTGAGACCAGGTCAGCTCCTTGCCGTGCCGCATCGCCAGGCCGTCGCTGATCATCGACCGCCAGGTCATCTGCGACATGTGCTTGAACTTGGCGGCATTGCGCACGGCCGCGGTCAGGCCCCGCACCGGCGAACCACCTTCCAGCTTCTCCACCAAACCGGTGCGCAGCACCCGGTGCGGCATCCCGTCCACCCGGGTGGTGACCACCGTGCCGTCCAGCGCCGATTCGAGGTAACGGCGCTTGACCGCGTCGGGCACCGTCGAATCCGAGGTGAGCAGAAACCGGGTGCCCATCGCGACGCCGGCGGCGCCATAGCTCAGCGCGGCCGCCAGACCGCGTCCGTCGAAGAATCCGCCCGCCGCGATCACCGGAATGCCGCTGCCCTGCACGGCGTCGAGCACCGAGGGCAGCAGCAGCGTGGTGGCGACCGGGCCGGTGTGCCCACCACCCTCGCCGCCCTGCACGATCATCGCGTCGGCGCCCCAGCCGGCGACCTTGCGGGCGTGCTTGGCCGCGCCGATCGACGGAATCACCACGACGCCGGCCTCTTTCAGCCGCGCGATGAGCTCCTGCTTGGGCGCCAGTGCGAAGGAGGCCACCTTGACGCCCTCGCGGATCATCAGGTCCACGCGATCGCCGGCGTCTGCGGCGTCGGCGCGAATGTTGACGCCGAACGGCTTATCCGTGGCGGCCTTGACCTTGGCGATGGCCGTCGCCAGTTCGTCCAGCGTCATGGTGGCCGAGGCCAGGATGCCGAGCCCGCCGGCGTTGGCCGTGGCGGACACCAGCCGCGCGCCGGCCACCCAGCCCATCCCGGTCTGGACCACCGGGTGCTCGACACCGACCAGCTCGGTCAGCGGCGTGCGCAGCTTCGTAACCACCGTCAGCGGATCTCTCTGTCGCGCAGCGACTTCGGGTCGATGACCTCGCGGATCAGGCGCAGC
>NZ_LZLU01000044.1:0-9102 GCF_001673415.1 Mycobacterium sp. 1165196.3
CGCGGTGCCGAATTCGTGGTACTGCCCCAGATCGCCGTCGATATAGCGGGCCAGCATCAGGTTCACCACCGCCCGGCTCGACGGCGCGCGGCTGGCGAGCACTGGGCGATGCGGCCGCGTTCATCCACCACCTGCCCGTCGACCAGAGCTTCACCCTGGAAGCGGGCCGCTCGATCTGGGGATTCCCAAAGATCATGGCGGAGTTCACCGTTCGCGAGCAGGGCCGGTTCGGATTCGACGTCAGCGCCGATGGCGCGCACATCGCGGGCATCGACTTCGCCCGGGGAGTGCCGGTGCCCTCGCTGTTCACCTCGCGCCCGCAGGTGCTCAAGACCTACACCTTCGCCGAGGGCACCACCCGGGAGGTGCCCTGGGAGATGCGGGTGCGCGGGCTGCGCGGCCAGCCCGGCGGGGCGACGCTGCGTCTGGGCGATCACGCCTACGCCAAGGAGCTGGCGTCGCTGGGACTGCCGAAGCGGGCGATGATCTCTGGATCCGTCGGCCACGTCGAGATGACGTTCGGCGACGCCCACCCGCTCGGCTGACCGGCCGGGCGCGCGCTGCTTCGTCGTCGGGCGTGCCATCCGGACAATCTAGAACGCGTTCTAAGCCCCTGGCAAGAAAATTAGAACGTGTTCTAGTTTGGCGCGCACGGCCGTCAGATCAGCGTCGCCAGCTCGCGGACCTGCTCCGTACTGCGTCCGGACACCACCATCATGGTGACGCCGGCGGCCTCCCAGGCCTTGATCTGCTTACGCACGTAGTCGATGTCGCCGACGATCGCGGCGTCGTCGATCACCTCGTCGGGGATGATCTCGGCGGCCTTGTCCTTCTGGTTGCTGCGGAACAGCTTCGTCACGTCGTCGACCACTTGCGCGTAGCCCATCCGCCGGTAGACGTCGGCGTGGAAGTTGGTGTCCTCGGCGCCCATGCCGCCCATGTAGAGCGCGATGTAGGGCTTCATCGCCGCGAACGCCGCGCTGCGGTCCTCGGTGATCACGATGTTGGCCGTCGCGCAGATCTCGAAGTCCTCGCGGCTGCGGCGGGCGCCCGGCCGGGCGAACCCCTCGTCCAGCCACTCGTTGTAGGTGTCAGCCATGCGCGGCGTGTAGAAGATCGGCAGCCAGCCGTCGCAGATCTCGGCGGCCAGCGCGACGTTCTTCGGCCCCTCGGCGCCCAACATGATCGGGATGTCGGCCCGCAGCGGATGGGTGATGGGCTTGAGCGGTTTGCCCAAACCCGTTGCGCGCTCACCGGTCAGCGGCAGCGGGTAATGCGGCCCGGCGCTGGTCACCGGCGCCTCGCGCGCCCACACCTGCCGGATGATGTCGATGTACTCGCGGGTGCGGGCCAGCGGCTTGGGGAAGGACTGGCCGTACCAGCCCTCGACCACCTGCGGGCCGGAGACACCCAGGCCGAGGACGTGCCGGCCCCCGGACAGGTGGTCGAGCGTCAACGCCGCCATCGCGCAGGCCGTCGGGGTGCGTGCGGACAGCTGAACCACCGACGTGCCCAGCCGCACCCGCGACGTCGACGAACCCAACCAGGCCAGCGGGGTGTAGGCGTCGGACCCCCAAGCCTCGGCGGTGAAGACGGCGTCGTAGCCGGCCTCCTCGGCCGCGGCGACGAGCTCACCGTGGTTGTGCGGCGGCTGAGCGCCCCAATATCCCAGCTGCAATCCCAGCTTCATCGTCGTCACCCTTCCGGTGGTCGTCCCGATCCAAGAAAGATTTGAATCCGTTCTTAGAACCTGTTCTACTCGATGGCGTGACAGCCAGCTCGAGTAGCCCGCCCCTGATGGATCACCCTGAGCCACCGCTCGCCGCGCCACTGACGTTGTCCTTCGACTACACCCGTTCAGTCGGCCCCACGCTGAGCAAGTTCTTCACCGCCCTGCGCGACCGCCACATCCTGGGCGTGCGCGGATCGGATGGCCGGGTGCACGTGCCGCCGGCCGAATATGACCCGGTCACCTATGAGCCGCTGGGCGAGATGGTACCGGTGTCTAGCGTCGGCACCGTGGTCTCCTGGACCTGGCAGCCCGACCCCATCGAGGGACAGCCGCTGGACCGGCCGTTCGCCTGGGCGCTGATCAAGCTCGACGGGGCAGACACGCCGTTGATCCACGCCGTTGATGCGGGTGAGCCCAAGGCCATCAAGACCGGCTCCCGGGTGCACGCGCACTGGGTCGACGAGCCGGTGGGCGCCATCACCGACATCGCGTATTTCGCGCTCGGGGAGGAACCCGAGGCCGTGGCCGAGCAGTCCGACGGCGACAAGGATCCGGTGACCATGATCGTCACGCCGGTGTCGCTGACCATCCAGCACAGCGCCTCGCACGAAGAGAGCGCCTATCTGCGGGCCATCGCGCAGGGCAAGCTGCTGGGCGCGAAGACGGGCGAGAACGGCAAGGTCTACTTCCCGCCGCACGGCGCCGACCCGGCCACCGGCCAGCCGACGACCGAGTTCGTCGAGCTGCCCGACAAGGGCACCGTCACGACGTTCGCGATCATCAACATCCCGTTCCAGGGTCAGCGCATCAAGCCGCCGTATGTGGCGGCCTACGTGCTGCTCGACGGAGCCGACATCCCGTTCTTGCATCTGGTCGCCGACATCGACGCCCACGAGGTACGGATGGGCATGCGCGTCGAGGCGGTGTGGAAACCCCGCGAGGAGTGGGGATTTGGCATCGACAACATCGAGTACTTCCGGCCGACCGGGGAACCCGACGCCGACTACGACACCTACAAGCACCACCTGTAAAGGGCTTACCTGCACATGAGCGCTCGCAACGTTGCGGTCGTCGGCTTTGCCCACGCCCCACACGTCCGCCGCACCGACGGCACCACCAACGGTGTCGAGATGTTGATCCCGTGCTTCGCGCAGCTGTACGAGGAGCTGGGCATCGAACGGACCGACATCGGCTTCTGGTGTTCCGGATCATCTGATTACCTTGCCGGACGGGCATTTTCGTTCATCTCGGCGATCGACTCGATCGGTGCCGTTCCGCCGATCAACGAGTCGCACGTCGAAATGGACGCCGCCTGGGCGCTTTACGAGGCCTACATCAAAATCCTCACCGGCGAGGTCGACACCGCGCTGGTGTACGGCTTCGGCAAGTCCTCGGCCGGCATCCTGCGCCAAATCCTGACGCGGCAGACCGACCCCTACACCGTCGCGCCGTTGTGGCCCGATTCGATCTCGCTGGCCGGGCTGCAGGCACGCATCGGGCTCGACACCGGTAAGTGGACCCAGGAGCAGATGGCGCGGGTGGCCTTCGACTCCTTTGCCAATGCGCGCCGCGTGGACAACGTCGAGGGGTCGATCAGCGTGGCGGAACTGCTCGAACGGCCGTTCTTCGCCGACCCGCTGCGTCGCCACGACATCGCGCCGATCACCGACGGCGCCGCGGCGATCGTGCTCGCGGCCGGTGACCGGGCGCGTGAGCTGCGCGAAAACCCGGCCTGGATAACGGGAATCGAGCACCGCATCGAAACGCCGGTGCTGGGCGCGCGCGATCTCACCGAGTCGCCGTCGACAAAGGCCGCGGCCCACGTGGCCACCGGCGGCCGGACCGACAACCTCGACGTGGCCGAGATCTGTGCGCCGTTCACCCACCAGCACCTGATCATCGCGGAAGCCATCCGGATCCCGGGTCCCACCAAGGTGAACCCGTCCGGTGGCGCGTTGGCGGCCAACCCCATGTTCGTCGCCGGCCTCGAACGCATCGGCTTTGCAGCACAACACATCTGGAACGGTTCGGCCGAGCGGGTGCTGGCGCACGCCACCAGCGGCCCTGCGCTTCAACAAAACCTGGTCGCGGTCATGGAAGGAAAGAACTGATGGCCGGTGCAGGGCCAAACGTCGCTGCGGTACTAGGTACCGGACAGACGAAGTACGTCGCCAAACGCCAAGACGTTTCGATGAACGGTCTGGTGCGCGAGGCGATCGACCGGGCGCTGGCCGACTCCGGCAGCACCTTCGACGACATCGACGCCGTCGTGGTCGGCAAGGCGCCGGACTTCTTCGAGGGCGTGATGATGCCCGAGCTGTTCATGGCCGACGCCATGGGCGCCACGGGCAAGCCGCTGATCCGGGTGCACACCGCGGGTTCGGTCGGTGGGTCCACCGGTGTGGTGGCCGCCAGCCTGGTGCAGTCCGGCAAGTACCGGCGCGTCCTGGCGATGGCGTGGGAGAAGCAGTCGGAGTCAAACGCCATGTGGGCGTTGTCGATTCCCATTCCGTTCATCAAGCCGGTCGGTGCCGGCGCGGGTGGGTACTTCGCCCCGCACGTGCGCTCCTACATTCGTCGATCCGGCGCGCCGACGAACATCGGAGCCATGGTCGCGGTAAAGGACCGGCTCAACGGCGCCAAGAATCCGCTGGCACACCTGCACCAGCCCGACATCACGCTGGAGAAGGTGATGTCCTCGCCCATGCTGTGGGACCCGATCCGTTACGACGAGACCTGCCCGTCTTCCGACGGCGCGGCCGCCGTGGTGATCGGCAACGAGGAGGCCGCCGAAGCCCGGCTGGCGCAAGGACATCCGGTGGCGTGGATCCACGCCACCGCGTTGCGCACCGAGCCGCTGCAGTTCTCCGGGCGCGACCAGGTGAGCCCGCAGGCCGGGCGTGACGCCGCCGCGGCGCTGTGGAGGGCCGCCGGCATCGAGAGCCCCATCGACGAGATCGACGCCGCGGAAATCTACGTGCCGTTCTCCTGGTTCGAACCGATGTGGTTGGAAAACCTCGGTTTTGCCGCCGAGGGTGAAGGCTGGAAGCTCACCGAAGCCGGCGAGACGAAGATCGGCGGCCGGTTGCCGGTCAACCCGTCGGGCGGCGTGCTGTCGTCGAACCCGATCGGTGCCTCGGGCCTGATTCGCTTCGCCGAAGCGGCGATCCAGGTGATGGGCAAGGGTGGCGACCACCAGGTGCCCAACGCGCGAAAGGCCTTGGGGCACGCCTACGGTGGCGGCTCGCAGTACTACTCGATGTGGGTGGTGGGCGCCGACAAGCCCGCGGCCCAGAAGGTCTCGTGAGCGCGCCGACGACGATGCAGCGGGGGCACCTCCCGCTTGCGGGGGAGAGCGGCGCCGTTGACTGAGCATCCCGCGCACGAGGCCGGCCGCCGCTCCCGCGAGGCGGTGGCGGCCCGGGACAAGGATGCCTGGCTGGCGGTGTTCGCCGACGACGCCATCGTCGAGGACCCGATCGGGCCGTCGGTGTTCGACCCCGAGGGCCTCGGCCACCGTGGCCGGGACGCGATCTCGGCCTTCTGGGACAAGGCGATCGCCCCCACCACGAAGATCGAGTTCTTCTTCCGCGACACCTACCAGTGCGGCAACGAGGAAGCCAACGTCGGGCACATCCTCATCACGACCGGCGAATATCAGACGACCGCCGAGGGCGTCTTCACCTACCGGGTCAACACCGAGGGCCAGATGGTGGCCCTGCGCGCCTACTGGGAGATGGATCGGGCGGCGGCCAACACCCGCAAAATCTAGAGCGGTTCGCCGGCGGTGAAACCTAGGGCGCGACACGCCGGTTGAGGATCGCTGATTTCACATTCGGCGGCATGTCGATGTCAGGCTTATGCCCATGTCCGACAAGCACGTCGTACTCGTCCACGGCTCATGGAGCCGCGGGCAGCAGTGGGCCCCCGCCCAGGCCGCCTTTGCGGAACGCGGCTTCACGGTGCATACCCCGACCTTGCGGCACCACGAACTGCCGCTGCACGAAGGTGCGGCCAAGATTGCGTCGTTGAGTATCCGTGACTACTTAGATGATCTCGTCGCCCTGGTCGCATCGCTGGACTCCCCGCCGCTGTTGGTCGGACATTCGCTGGGCGGTCTGCTAGTCCAACTGGTCGCTGCCCGCACGCCACACGCTGGCCTGATCGCCGCCTGTCCGTCGTCGGTGGGTCCATCCGGCCTTAACCGCACGACTCTGGGTATCGCCCTACCGCACGCGTTGAAGACGCGGCCGTGGACCAAACCGGTCTATCCCCCGACGTGGCAACAGTTTTGGCGGGGCGTCGCGGCCACACAAACCCAGGAGGCTGCGCGCGCGGCGTTCAACGACCTGGTCTGCGAATCCGGACGGGTGCTGTTCTTCGAGCTGGCTATGCCGTGGCTGGACCGAGCCAAGGCCGCGAAAGTGGACCGCAGCGCCATCGCGGGACCTGTGCTCGTGATCGGGGGCGGCCGAGACCGTATCGTGCCGCCGGGGTTGGCACGCCGGACCGCCGCCCGATTTGCACGCGCGAGCTACGCCGAAATTCCCGATTCCGATCACATGGTGTTCTATGGAGCCGCGTTACCGGTCACGATGAGCTACATCGATGACTGGCTCACCCGAAATAGCGGCATAACCGGCGATTCGGCCTAGAGCGGTTCCAGCCCGGCCAGATGCCGCTGGGCCAGGTCGCGGTAGGCCTGCGGGTTCACCTTGACCCACATCTCAGCGCCGGTCCCGGCGACCGGGCCCTTGATCTGCGCCGGCGCCCCGACCGCCAGCATCCCGGCCGGGATCTGGCTGCCGGCCGTCACTAGCGAATGCGCGGCGACCAGGCTGCGTGCGCCGACACCGCGCCGTCCAGCACGGTGGCGTGGTTCGCGATCAGCGCCTCCTGCCCCACGTGCACGCCATGAATGACACACAGATGCGCGACCGTCGCGCCCGGACCGATGTCGACCGGTATTCCGGGCGGCGCGTGCAGCACCGAGCCGTCCTGGACGTTGGCGCCCTCGCGCACCACGATGGGCCCGTAGTCGCCGCGCAGCACGGCGTTGAACCAGACCGAGGCGCCCGCCTCCACCACGACGTCGCCGATCAGGGTGGCCGTCGGGGCCACGAAAGCTGTGGGATCGACCCGTGGCGCGCGGCCCTCGAACGCAAACAGCGGCATCGTTTAGATATACCGCAGTGCGCATATGCCGTGGCCAGGCTCGCCGTCGTTGCGCGCCCCCGCTGAAAAACTGTAACGTGTTCTAGTTAGAGGCCCAGCGAGTTGGAGGTGACAGGTGAGTACCGACACCAAGGCGGTCGGCATCCGGGAGATCGATCCCGGCGCCTTGCCGACGAGATACGCCCGCGGCTGGCACTGCCTGGGCGTTGCAAAGGACTTCCAGGACGGCAAGCCGCACTCGATCGAGGCGTTCGGCACCAAGCTGGTCGTTTTCGCCGACTCGCAGGGCGACATCAAGGTTCTGGACGGCTACTGCCGCCACATGGGCGGGGACCTGTCTGAGGGCACCATCAAGGGCGACGAGGTCGCCTGCCCGTTCCACGACTGGCGCTGGGGCGGCGACGGCCGCTGCAAGCTGGTGCCCTACGCCAAGCGCACGCCCAAGACGGCGCGCACCCGCTCGTGGACCACCGACGTGCGCGGCGGCCTGCTGTTCGTCTGGCACGACCACGAGCAGAATCCGCCGGACCCCGCGGTGCGCATTCCCGACATCCCCGAAGCGGCCAGCGATGAATGGACCGACTGGCGGTGGAACAGCATCCTCATCGAGGGGTCCAACTGCCGCGACATCATCGACAACGTCACCGACATGGCGCACTTCTTCTATATCCATTTCGGGTTGCCGACCTACTTCAAAAACGTCTTCGAGGGCCACATCGCCTCGCAGTACCTGCACAACGTGGGCCGGCCCGACGTCAACGACCTCGGCACCACTTACGGGGAGGCGCATCTTGATTCGGAGGCCTCCTACTTCGGGCCGTCGTTCATGATCAACTGGCTGCACAACAGCTACGGCGGTTACAAGGCCGAGTCGATCCTGATCAACTGCCACTACCCGGTGACTCAGAACTCGTTCGTGCTGCAGTGGGGCGTCATCGTCGAAAAGCCCAAGGGCATGGACGAAAAGATGACCGACAAGTTGTCGAAGGTGTTCACCGAGGGCGTCAGCAAGGGCTTCCTGCAGGACGTCGAGATCTGGAAGCACAAGACCCGCATCGACAATCCGCTGCTGGTCGAGGAGGACGGCGCCGTTTATCAGTTGCGCCGTTGGTATCAGCAGTTCTACGTCGACGTCGCCGACATCGAGCCGGAGATGGTGGAGCGCTTCGAGATCGAGGTGGACACCACCCGCGCCAACGAGTACTGGAACGCCGAGGTCGAGCAGAACCTCAAGGCCAAGGACTCCGAGGCGGACGAGTCGGTCACCGACGACGTCCCGGCCCAGCAACGCTAGGAATCATGGGCGACGATCAGCCGGCGGTACCTGACGTCGATCAGCTCGCGCGATCGATGTTGTTGCTGCACGGCGATCCGCACGACCACGACGAGAAGCCCGCGGGCAACGGCGGCTCCCGATCCTGGTCGAAGTCAAGGGATTTCACCAACGACCCGCAGCGCGCCGCGGCCGTCGCCGAAGCCAGTCGCGCCGACCGCGAGCGCTACCTCAACTCCGGGTTGCTGCCGGTCGACTGCCGGTTCTGCCACGTGCGGGTCACCGTCCGCCGGCTCGGGCCGGGACACACCGCCGTGCAGTGGAACACCGAAGCGTGGCAACGCTGCGCGCACTTCACCGAGGTGCGCGAGTCGGGGGGCGACACCGCGCGCACCCGGTCGTGCCCCAAACTCGCCGACAGCATCGAGCATGCGGTCGCCGAGGGCTACCTCGACGACGACCCGGACCAAGACTAGGCGGGCACAAGGCGTGCCAGCCGGGCGCGGAAGCCGTTGTGCGGCCTAGGTTTTACAGACCCGCGAAGCGCTCCTTGACGGTCTCGGTGGTGAGGCCGTAGTCGGCCAGCGAGTAGGTGTGCTTGGGCGCCCGCGGGCCGGACTGGCTGTCGGCGTGGGTCTTTTCCATGGCGGCCCTGGCCTCGTCGGTCAGCGTCAGGCCGAAGTGGCGATAGATGTCGGCCACGGTGCCCAGCGGGTCGGCGATCAATTCCTTGTAGTCGACGTCGTAGAACTGCGACGGGCTGTATTTGGCCCGCGCGGTGTTGAACCGCTCCAGCCCCCGCGACCAGGTTTCCATTGCGTCGGCACCGATTTGGGCGCCGGTGAACGACGTCGACCATCCCTCGGCGGTGTGCTGCGCCAGCGAGCACATCGAGGCCATGATCGTTTCGACCGGACGATGG
>NZ_LZLU01000045.1:0-28491 GCF_001673415.1 Mycobacterium sp. 1165196.3
TTACCTGCGCGTGTATCTCGCGCAGCTGCGCCGCAAACTCGAGGATGACCCCTCGCATCCCAAGCACCTGCTGACCGAGTCCGGCATGGGGTATCGATTCGAGGTGTGAGCGCGTGGCGCCTGTCCCGCGGCCGGCTGGGCCCCTGAATCACACCAGCCACTCGGCCTCCGCGCGGGTAGCTCAGTTAATTGCCCGCCTTTCCGCGACAACTCGGCCGCCGCCTCGCGTAACGCCAACACGCGCTGATGGATCCGATGTTCGGTGCCGCGCGGCATGTACCCGGGCCCATACCGGCCCCGTCCGAGGCGCCGCACCCGGCCACGTTCGACCTCCCAGCGCAGCGCATCCGAGATCGCCTTCGATGGGCGGCCCCGAACGTAAAACCCATGCCAGTCAAGCGCTTCGGTCAGCTCGGTGATGGTGGCCGGTCCATGTACCGCCAGCTGCATCGCCAGCACGTAGCGCAGCTCGATCCCTTTGAGTGAATAGCCCATCCCCGGACGGTCGCACACGGGTACGACACCGACCGAGTTGTCGCTACGAGGCGGGCAAAAGATATGTCCACTGTTGTAGAGGCCGGTGTGGCGGATGTGACCTACCCGGCGATGGACAACACGATGCCGTCCAGGATGTCGTGCTCGCTGACGGTCAGCTCGTCGATGCCCGCCCGGGCGCGCAACTCGCGGGCCAACTCCTCGACCACGATGGCGCCCCCGGCGATCACATCGGCGCGCCCCGCATGCATCGGCGGCAGCGCCGCGCGCTCGGCCCGCGTCATGGCGATCAGCCGTTCGCACACCGCCAGCAGATCGTCACCGGCGACGCGCGAAAGATGAATGGCCGCAGAGTCATACGTCGTCAGGTTGTGGGCAAGCGCGGACAGGGTGGTCATCGTCCCGGCCAGCCCGACCCAGGTCTTCGCCCCCTCGACGGGCACCACACCGAGGGCCACCTCGAGCCGCTCGCGCACCACCCGGCGCGCCGCCGCGACTTCCTCGGGCGTCGGGGGGTCCGAATGCAGGCAGCGTTCGGTCAGCCGCACGCAGCCGATGTCGGCCGAGTAGCTGGCCGTCACCGCATCGCCGCCCGTGACGATCTCGGTGGAGCCGCCACCCAGGTCGACGACGACGAAAGGCCCCGCCGCAGCGTGCAACTCGCCGACGGCGCCCCGAAACGACAGCGAGGCCTCCTCGGCGCCGGTGATCACCTCCGCCACCGCCCCCGGCAGCACCGCGCCCAGCACGTCGGCGGTCATCGCGAAGAACGCGTCGCGGTTGGCGACGTCGCGGGCGGCGGAGGTGGCCACCATCCGCACCCGTTGTACCCCATGCTGTTTCAGCAACGACGCGTAGTCGGCGAGCGCCGCCCGGGTGCGGGCTATCGCATCGGCCGCGAATTCACCGGTCGCGTCGACACCCTGGCCCAGCCGCACGATGCGCGTCTCCCGGTGCACGTCGCGCAGCCGGCCACCGTCGACGTCGGCGATCAGCAGTCGAATCGAGTTGGTGCCGCAGTCGATTCCGGCGAGCCTGCCGTTCACCATCGGCCGGCCTCCAGGATGCCGGCCATCGCGGGCTCGCCGGCCAGGATCGCCAGCGCCTCGTCGCCGAACGGGTTCACACCAGGCCCCTTGGCCAGCGAATGGGCGATCAGCACGTGCAGGCACTTGACCCGGTCGGGCATTCCGCCGCCGGAGAAGGTGGTGCCCAGCGATTCGATCGCGTCCCGTTCGGCCAGATACGACTCGTGGGCGCGCCGGTAGGCGGCCGCCAATTCCGCGTCCTGGCCCAGCCGCTCGGTCATCTCGCGCATCAACCCCGTCGTCTCCAGCCTGCTGGCGGCGGCCGTCAGCGCCGGATGGGTCAGGTAGTACAACGTCGGAAAAGGCGTGCCGTCGGGCAGTTTCGGTGCCGTCTTCACCACCCCGGGCTCACCATTCGGGCAACGGTAGGCGATTTCGATAACCCCGCGCGGCTCGCGCCCGAGCTGGCGCGCCACCGCTTCCAGGTCGGCACGATCAACCACCGGGACCCGTGGGATTCGGTGCGGGCACCGGACCGGGCGCGCCCGGCTCGGCCGGAGGCGGCGGGGCCTGCGGCGCAGGCGGATTGGCCGGCCGCAGGTGCGGGGCGTCGGCGATGGTGTGCCACAGCGACGTATACCAGGGGTCGGTGTTGGTCGGCTTCGCCGACGGGGATCCGGGCTGCGTCGGCTCGCCCGCCGTCGGCGGGAGCTGCACCTGGAACGGGATGTCGCCGGGCTTGACGAAGCCGAGCCGCTCGCGGGCCTGCGCCGCAATGTAGGCCGGGTCACCGAGTTTGGCCTTGCGCTGCTCCAACTCCGCGACCTGACGCCGTAGCGCCGCCTCGGTGGCGGCCAGCTGATTCATCTCGGTGCGCTGGGCGAAGTAGGTGCGCACCGGTCCGGCGATGGTCAACGTCAGCACGCAGATCACCGCGGCCAGCACCGCCGCCCGGCGCGCGGTGAAACCCAGCCGTTGCTCGGAGCGCTGCTCCACCGATTCGGCGGCCTGGCGCACGATGGGCTCGACGACATGTTCTTGCTGCGTTCGCGCCGTGGCGCGGCCGGCCTGGTTCGCGGTGGGCGACGTCCGCGACGACGGCTTGGAGGACGGCTTGGCCGAGCGACGGCGCCGACCCGTATCCCCGGCCTTCCCCGGGCGCGAGGCCGGGGAGCGCCGTTTGGAGTCGGGCCGTTTCGCGTCAGCCATGTCAACCGTTGCGCGTCAAGCTATTTCGCCTCCACGGCATAACGTGGGAAGGCCAGGTCGCCGGCATAGCGGGCGGCGTCACCGAGCGCCTCCTCGATCCGCAGCAGCTGGTTGTACTTGGCGACGCGCTCGCTGCGGGCCGGTGCCCCGGTCTTGATCTGCCCACTGCCCACGGCCACGGCCAGGTCGGCGATGGTGGTGTCCTCGGTTTCGCCGCTGCGGTGGCTCATCATCGTGCGATAGCCGCTGTGGTGGGCGAGCGCGACGGCGTCCAGCGTCTCGGTCAGCGTGCCGATCTGATTCACCTTGACCAGCAAGGCGTTTGCCACGCCCTTGTCGATGCCCTCTTCCAGGCGTTCGGGATTGGTGACGAAGATGTCGTCACCGACCAACTGCACCCGGTCACCGATCGACGCGGTCAGGGTCGCCCAGCCGTCCCAATCGTCTTCCGACAGCGGGTCTTCGATGGACACCAACGGATACGAGCCGAGCAGCCCGGCGTAGAAGTCGGCCATCTGCGCGGCGGTGCGGGTGCTGCCCTCGAACTTGTAGCCGGTCCCCTCGGTGAAGAATTCGGTGGCCGCCGCGTCGAGCGCCAGCGCCACGTCGGCGCCGGGTTTGAACCCGACCGACTCGATAGCCCGGCTGATCAGGTCCAGGGCCGCGGTGGTGCCCGCCACGTCGGGGGCGAAACCGCCCTCGTCACCCAGGCCGGTGCTCAGGCCCTCCTTCTTGAGCACCGACTTCAGCGCGTGATACACCTCCGCGCCCCAGCGCAGCGCCTCGGCGAAGCTGGGCGCACCGATCGGCGCCACCATGAACTCCTGGATGTCGACGGCGGTGTCGGCGTGCGCGCCCCCGTTGAGGATGTTCATCATCGGCACCGGCAGGATGTGCGCGTTCGGTCCGCCGAGATAGCGGAACAGCGGCAGCTCGGCGGAATCGGCGGCGGCCTTGGCCACGGCCAACGAGACGCCCAGGATCGCGTTGCCGCCCAGCCGCGACTTGTCGGGCGTACCGTCCAGATCCAGCAGCGCCTGGTCCACCAACCGCTGATCGTCGGCGTTCAGGCCGATCACCGCCGGACCGATCTCGTCGAGCACGGCCTGCACCGCCTTCTGCACGCCCTTGCCGCCGTACCGCTCGCCGCCGTCGCGCAGCTCGACGGCCTCGTGTTCGCCCGTCGACGCGCCGGAGGGCACCGCGGCGCGGGCGAACGTTCCGTCGATCAGGGCAATCTCGACCTCGACTGTCGGGTTCCCGCGGGAATCGAGGATCTCGCGGGCCCCGACCTGCTCGATAATCGGCACTGAGTTCTCCTTGCGTCGTAGCCGGTGCGTGCTTCGCCGGTCAGCGATACATCCTGCTACAACGGGTGACCTTTCGCGTAGGCGGTGGCCCAATCGCGGACCGCCCGGGCGTACACCCCGGAGTTGTTGTAGGCCCGCAGCGCGGTGATCCAGCCGCGCGGCGTGGCGAGATCCTTTCCGCGCCAACACAGGTAACCGGCCGCGGCGAGGGCCGCGTCGTCGATGTTGTCCGGGCTGACGCGGCCGTCGTTGTGAGCGTCGACACCATAGAGCCGCCACGTCTCCGGGATGAACTGCATCGGCCCCATGGCGCGCGTCACACCGTCGTCGTCGGTGACGGCCTCCTCGGTGTCGACGATGCGCAGCGTGCCGCCGCTGCCGTCGAGCCGGACACCCCGAATCGGGGGGCTCACATCGCCGTTCGGGGCCAGCCGCGCGCCGCGGTAGGTGCCGTGGTGGCTCTCGACCTGGCCGATGCCGGCCAGCGTGGTCCACGCGATGTGGCATTTCGGGTTCTCGACTTCGGCGACCCGCGCCGCGTAGGCGTAGGCCTCGAGCGCGATCACCGGGATCTCGAGTGCCGCCGACCGCTGTGCCGCCCAGTCCCGCAACTGATCCGCGGGCCGGCCGCTGGCGTGGGTGTCCACGGCGGGCACCGGATCCCCGGCCGGTGGCGGCACGCCGTCAGGGATGAACAGGCTGAGCTGCCAGGTACAGCTGGAGGCCAGAACGATCGCGGTCGCGCCGATCACGGCGGCCGCGCGCATCCAACGCCTCGGCGACACCATGCTTTCCTGAGCTCCCCTAAACTCGCCTGCCCCAACTTCCGCCACACCATCGTCCCATGCGTCCGGGACCTACCCGGTCGCCTCGGGCCCCGGCACACCGACTCGCCGCCGGTTTCAGCTAACCCTCGGCAAGCCGTTGGCCGCTTCGGCCAGCGCTGTCAGACCGACGCCAACCACGGGGATTCGCACCCTCATCGGCGATGTTACCCAGCCAGGACGGCCAAATCGGGCAAACATTCCGTCGGTCGCTCCCTTTCACGGACGAAAGCGCGAATTAGTGGGCGACGGCGCCTCGGTACGGGCGGCGGCGGCCCGGTCAGGCGTCGTCGGCCGCGGCGTCGGCGCCGGACTCCTCGGCGGCCGCGTCGGCCTCGCCGTCGGTAGCCGGCGCCGACCGCTGGGGCTCATCGTCGACCACCGGTACCGCGGTCGGCCAGTGCTCGCGCCACTCCTGCTCGGAGATCTCACCGAGCGGGGCCACGTCGAACGCTGAAGGAACACCGGCGCCGCGGCGCGCCGCCGCGATCGTCCGCTCGACTCCGCGGACCGTCTCCACGAAGTCCAGAACGGCGGTCCGCAACGCACTTTCGGCATCGACGTCGGCCGACACCGAGACCGAGGTGATCTCGCCGGGGATCAGGTCGGCGGGAAGGCCCGCTTTGCCGGCGCGGGCGATGACCTTCTGGGCCAGTGCCAAAGCGGGCTGCCCGGTGTGCACATCGTCCATCACCGATTTCCGCGGCTTCTCGGCCGCCTTCCGCGCTTCCCACTGGGCCAACTGCTCTTCGAGCGAGATCGATTGCCCGGCAAGGACTCCCGGAACTCGGTTGCCCAGTTTGCGCATCAGGGCCGCGGCGACATCGTCGATGGTGAAGGCGGAGTGCGGCGCATCCTCGGCGATGCGGGCATGAAAGAGCACCTGCAGCAGCACGTCGCCGAGTTCGTCGCGCAACTGCTCGGCGTTGCCGCTGCCGACGGCGTCCAGCAGCTCGTAGGTCTCCTCCAGCAAGAACCTGCGCAGCGAATCGTGGGTCTGCTCGCTTTCCCACGGCCCGGCGGTGCGCAGTTTGTCCATCATCGCCACCGCGTCGACCAGCCGCTCACCGCGGGGCGTCTCCGGCGCCGAGATCAGCCGCGCGCCGGCCGCCAGCCGGGCGGTGACGGCGGGGTGTTCCGGATCCGACGACAGCAGCACCGGGGCGTCCTCACCGGAGTGCACCGGGCGCGCCGCCGGCAGCGACCAGGGCACCGCGACGGGCATCTCTTCGGTGTATTGCACCTCGCCGGTCAGGTGCTCGATGGCCTCGACGGGCACCAGCGAGGGGCGGCGGGGGTCGAACAAGACGACGATGGATGTCATCGCGCTCGTCGCTCCTCACTTCTCGCGGGTTCTGAGCTCGTTATATCAACGTCCGTCTGGGGCTTGCCTTGCAGTGCCGTGACCAGGTTGGCCACCATCTGCACCAGCTCGACATCGCGCAGCCGCGGCGCGCCCACCCCGCCGGCGCGCGGAATCGGAACCGACACCGTGGACGTCGTGGCGCGGTAGTTCGCGGCCGGATACATCCGCTTGAGCCGCACCTGCGCCGAATCCGGCAGAGTCATCGGCGACAGCCGCACCGTGGCCGCCGAGGGCGCGGACACCTCGGTGATGCCGGCGCCGCGGCACAGCAGCCGCAGCCGCGCCACCGCGACCAGCCGCAGGGCCGGTTCGGGCAGCGCCCCGTACCGGTCGACGAGTTCCTCCACGACCGCGTCGATCTCGGCGTCGGAGGCCGCGGCGGCCAGCCGTCGGTAGCCCTCCAGCCGCAGCCGGTCGCTGGCGATGTAGTCCGGCGGCAGGTGCGCGTCGACCGGCAGGTCGATCCGCACGTCCTTGGGTTCCTCGGCGGTGGTGACGGTCTGACCGTCGGCGGCGGCCCGGTAGGCCTCCACCGCCTCGCCGACCAGCCGGACGTACAGGTCGAAGCCGACGCCGGCGACGTGCCCGGACTGCTCGACGCCCAGCACGTTGCCGGCCCCGCGGATTTCGAGGTCCTTCATCGCGACGGCCATGCCCGCGCCCAGCTCGTTGTTCTGCGCGATGGTGGCAAGGCGGTCATACGCCGTCTCGGTCAGCGGCGAATGCGGCGGATACAGGAAGTAGGCGTAGCCGCGCTCGCGGCTACGGCCGACCCGGCCGCGCAGCTGGTGCAGCTGGGACAGGCCGAAGGTGTCGGCGCGCTCGACGATCAGGGTGTTCGCGTTGGAGATGTCCAGGCCGGTCTCCACGATCGTGGTGCACACCAGGATGTCGTATTCGCGGTTCCAGAACCCCTGCACCGTGCGTTCCAGCCGTTCCTCCGGCATCTGCCCGTGCGCGACGACCACCCGCGCCTCGGGCACCAGCTCGCGGATCCGGGCCGCCGCCCGGTCGATCGAGCTGACCCGGTTGTGCACGTAGAAGACCTGCCCGTCGCGCAGCAATTCGCGCCGCAGGGCCGCCGCGACCTGCTTGTCGTCGTGCGGACCCACATAGGTCAGCACCGGATACCGCTCCTCGGGCGGCGTCAGGATGGTCGACATCTCCCGGATGCCGGCCAGGCTCATCTCCAGCGTCCGCGGAATCGGGGTGGCGCTCATGGTCAGCACGTCGACGTGGGTGCGCAGGCTCTTGATGTGCTCCTTGTGCTCGACGCCGAACCGCTGCTCCTCGTCGACCACCACCAGGCCCAGGTCCTTCCAGCGCACCCCGGTCTGCAACAGCCGATGCGTGCCGATCACTATGTCCACCGATCCGTCGGCCAGGCCCTCGACGACGGCCTTGGACTCCGCCGGGTCGGTGAACCGGGACAGGCCCTTGACCGTGACCGGGAACCCGGTCATCCGGTCGGTGAAGGTCTGCAGATGCTGGTCGGCCAGCAGCGTGGTGGGCACCAGCACCGCGACCTGCTTGCCGTCCTGGACCGCCTTGAACGCCGCCCGCACCGCGATCTCGGTCTTGCCGTAACCGACGTCGCCGCAGATCACCCGGTCCATCGGGACCGGCTTTTCCATGTCGGACTTGACCTCGGTGATCGCGGTGAGCTGGTCGACGGTCTCGGTGTAGCCGAACGCGTCTTCCATCTCGGCCTGCCACGGGGTGTCCGGCCCGAACGCGTGACCCGGGCTGGCCTGCCGCTTGGCGTACAGCGACACCAGCTCGCCGGCGATCTCGCGCACCGCGCGCCGCGCCTTGGTCTTGGTGTTGGTCCAGTCGCTGCCGCCCAGCTTGCTCAGCGCCGGCGCCTGCCCACCGACGTACCGGGACAGCTGGTCCAGCGAATCCATCGGCACATACAGCTTGTCGGACCCGCCGCCCCGCTTGCTCGACGCGTATTCGAGCACCAGGTACTCGCGCCGAGCGCCGCCGACAGTGCGCTCGACCATCTCCACGAACCGGCCGATGCCGTGCTGATCATGCACCACCAGATCACCGGCCGTGAGCGCCAACGGGTCGACGGTGTTACGCCGCTTGGCCGCCAGGCGTTTGCCCTCGACGGCCGTCACCCGGCTGCCGGTCAGGTCGGACTCGGTGATCACCACCAACGTGGCGCCGGGGATGATGACGCCGTCGTGCAGCGGGCCCTTGAGCACACCGACCACGCCGGCCTTGGGGGCGGCGCCCGATTCGAGCATGGCGGCGGGGGTGTCGCACTCGGCCAGCCGTTCCACCACGCGGTGCGCGGTCCCGGCGCCGGGCGCGACGACGACGGCGTAGCCGCCGGTGGAAACGTGCGCACGCAGCATCGCGAAGATGCCGTCGATGTCGTGCTGATGCCCGCGCGCCGACGGCGCCGCCCGGATCTCCAGTTCCACGGCCGACTCGTCGGACAGCTGGCTCAGCGTCCACCACGGATGCCCGGCGCGGCCCGCCGCGGCCCGCACGTCGTCGAGTTCGGCGAATCCCGACCCGCCGAACTGCGCCACGTCGACGGGGGCGTCGGTACCCAACGCGGCCACCGACCACGATGCTTCGAGGAATTCGCTACCGGTCTTGATCAGATCGGCGGCCCGGGTGCGGACCTTCTCGGGGTCGCACACCAAGACCGGTGTGCGCGGGGCCAATTGGTCGGTGAGCAGCACGTGCTCGCCGGGCCGAAGCACCGGCAGCAGCGCCTCCATGCCGTCGACCGAAATGCCCTCGCCGATCTTGGCCAGCATGTCGGTGACGCTGCCGGTGATGGCGGGCTCGGTGGTGCGGTGCCGCGCGGCCAGTTCGGCGGCGCGCCGCCGCACGTCATCGGTCAGCAGCAGTTCCCGGCAGGCGACCGCGATCACGGTGTCGACCTCGATCTCGGGGATCGAGCGCTGATCGGCGACCGAGAACATCCGCATCTCGCTGACCTCGTCACCCCAGAACTCGATGCGCACCGGGTGCTCGGCGGTCGGCGGGAAGACGTCGAGAATGCCGCCGCGGACGGCGAATTCACCGCGCCGGCCCACCATGTCGACCCGGGTGTAGGCCAACTCGGCGAGCCGGGTGATCACGCCCTCGAATTCGACTTCGGCGCCGACGGTCAGCGTGACCGGCTCCACGAGGCCCAGCTGCGGCGTCATCGGCTGCAGCAGCGAACGCACCGCGGTCACCACCACCTGCAGCGGCGGGCCCAGCCGCGCGTCATCGGGATGGGCCAGTCGGCGCAGCACGGTCAAACGGGCGCCGACGGTGTCGACGCCGGGCGAAAGCCGCTCGTGCGGCAGCGTTTCCCAGGACGGGAACACCGCAACGGCGTCGCCGAAGACGCCGCGCAGTTCGGCGGTCAAGTCGTCGGCTTCGCGCCCGGTCGCGGTGACTACCAGCAGAGGGCCCAACCGCGCCAGCGCGCTGGCGACGAATAGCCGTGCGCTGGCTGGACCCACCAGGCTCAACTCGGCCGGCGACGCGGCCGCGCTGTCGATCAGCTGCTGGAAGGTCGGCGCGGTGAGCGCCAATTCAACGAGCCCCGCGATCGGGGTTTCTGGGCGAGCAGCCCCCGGTGCGGTCATGATGAATTCCATTCTAGGGGCCCTGCGCGACAGGGCCGGACGCACCGAACCACGTCAATATTGAGCTCGCCGCCGTCAAGGGATCGTAAGAAAAGCACCACCGGACTACCCGCGGGCGCACGTTGAATTCATGACATTGCTGGACATCCTGCCGTCCCTCGGTCACGCGGCTCCCCCGCGTTTCGATCCCGCGATCTGGCCCGTCACCGCCCACCCCGACGAGGAGGGCAGGCTGTGCGTCGGCGGCGTACCCCTGGCCGACATCGCCGACGAGTTCGGAACCCCGACCTACGTCATCGACGAAAACGACTTCCGGCATCGCGCCCGCCGTTACCGGCGGGCGTTGCGTGGCGTCGAGGTGGTCTACGCCGGAAAGTCGCTGCTGAGTACCGCCGTGGCGCGCTGGGCCCGCGACGAGGGCCTGGGCATCGACGTCTGCTCGGCCGGCGAGCTGGCCGTCGCCCTGGCCGGTGGTTTCGACCCGGCCCGCATCGTCCTGCACGGCAACGCCAAATCGCCCGAGGAGTTGCGTGAAGCGGTGCGCGTCGGCGTGGGGCGCATCGTGCTGGATTCCTGCATGGAGATCGCCTACCTCGCCGGTCTGGCGCGGCGGCGCCAGCCGGTGCTCATCCGGGTAACCCCCGACATCGACATCCACGGACACCGCGCCGTCACCACCGGCGTCAGCGACCAGAAGTTCGGCTTCACCCTCGCCGGCGACCACGCCGCCGAGGCCGTGCAGCGCGTGCTGGCGCATCCCATCCTCGACCTCGTCGGCCTGCACTGCCATATCGGCTCCCAGGTCACCGACCCCGCCCTGTACGGCGAGGCGATCCGCCGCATGATCCCTGCGATGGCCGATATCCGGGCCCGGCACGGCGTCATCCTCACCGAGCTGAACATCGGCGGCGGGCACGCCGTCCCCTACGTCCCCGGCGATCACGAGCTCAACCTCGAACAGCTGGCCGATGTCATCGAGAACGCCCTCGACGACGCCTGTGCCGCCGAGCATTTCCCCCGCCCGCAGGTGGTGGTGGAGCCGGGCAGGGCCATCAGCGGGCGGGCGGGTGTCACGCTGTATCGGGTGTCCTCGATCAAGGCGCAGAACAACGGCCGCACCTTCGTCGCCGTCGACGGCGGCATGAGCGACAACCCGCGGGTGTCGTTGTACGTCGCGCGCTACGAGGTCGCGCTGGCGAACCGGCACCCGCTCGGGCTCAAGCAGCGCGTCACGGTGGCCGGCCGGCACTGCGAGTCGGGCGACGAGATCGCCCGCGACGTCGAGCTTCCCGCAGACCTGCACCCCGGCGACCTGCTGGCCGTGGCCTGCACCGGCGCCTATCACCACAGCATGGCGTCGAACTACAACATGGTCGGGCGCCCGGCGCTGGTGGCGGTCAAGGACGGCCGGGCCCGCGAACTGGTTCGCCGGGAAACGGTGGCCGACCTGCTGGCCCGCGACCGCGGCTAGCCGTGCGGGCCGGCTACTCGTCCTGCAGCCGGGGATCGGCTTCCAGGTGGGTCAGGCCGTTCCACATCAGGTTGACCAGGTGCGCGGCCACCACTTCCTTCTTCGGCTCGCGGGTGTCGAGCCACCACTGCGCCGTCATCGACACCGAGCCGACCAGCGCCTGCGCGTACAACGGCGCCAGCCCGGGGTCCAGGCCGCGGCGGGAGAAGTCGCCGGCCAGGATCGAGCTGACCTGGTTGACGGCGTCATTGAGCAGGCTGGAGTAGGTGCCGGAACTGATCGCGGCCGGCGAGTCGCGGATCATGATCCGGAACCCGTCGGTGCGCTCTTCGACGTAGGTGAGCAGCGCCAGCGCCACCCGCTCGACCCGCACCCGCGACCGGTTGTTGGTCAGCGACGACGTGATGCCGTCCAGCAGCGCCGACATCTCCCGGTCGACGACGACGGCGTAGAGGCCTTCCTTGCCGCCGAAGTGCTCGTAGACGACCGGCTTGGACACGTTCGCGCGCAGCGCGATCTCCTCGATCGAGGTGCCCTCGTACCCGCGCTCGGCGAACAGCGTGCGTGCGATGCCGATCAGCTGTTGGCGGCGCTCGGTGCCGGTCATCCGCGCGCGCGGTGCCCGCACCTCTTTGTCCGGGTCCTTCTGCGTTTGGGGGTCCAGCACGGCCACGTCAATCAGCGTATCGGTCGAAAGCCCGCAAGCGGCCCGCACCGTCGTCGGACTGGGTCTAGATTTGTCCGACTCCGTCTCAGCCCGCAAGCGGCCCGCACCGTCGTCGGACTAAAGTCATCTTGGCGCGAGCGGTCCCAACCCGCCGCTCGCCGTGGGTTAGCGATCCGTCGTGGTGTAATCGGCAGCACCTCTGATTTTGGTTCAGATAGTTCAGGTTCGAGTCCTGGCGACGGAGCTTCGTCCGCATCGAGCGTGGGGCCTAGGCATGAAACGACCACAGTTTCCCTACGCAGGGCCCACACTCGACGGGTTGACCTGAAGAGTCGTTCTACGGCTCGGTTTTTGCCTTCACCGCAGCTGAGGTGACACGCTTGACGGCGTGTCGGCGCTTGACGCGCGCAGCCCGCGCGGACAAACCCAACGAGGAGGGTCGATGTCGTCTCCTGGTGACACCGCGGTCCTGGTGCTAGCGGCCGGGCCCGGCACCCGGATGCGGTCGGACACCCCGAAAGTCCTGCACACCATCGGTGGGCGCAGCATGCTGGCCCACCTGCTGCACGCGATCGCCAAGGTGGCCCCCCAGCACCTGGCCGTCGTGTTGGGCCACGACCACGAGCGCATCGCACCGCTGGTCGCCGACTGGGCCGACGCCCTGGGACGTCCCATCGACGTGGCGCTGCAGGACCGGCCCCGCGGCACCGGCGACGCGGTCCTGTGCGGGCTGTCCGCACTGCCCGCCGACTACGCCGGAGTGCTCGTCGTCACCTCGGGGGACACCCCGCTGCTCGACGCCGACACCCTGGCCGACCTGATCGCCAGCCACAGCGCCGCGCCGGCCGCGGTCACGGTGCTGACCACGACGGTGAGCGACCCGAGCGGCTACGGCCGCATCTTGCGCACGCAGGACAACGAGGTGATGGCGATCGTGGAACACGCCGACGCCACGCCCTCGCAGCGCGAGATACGCGAGGTCAACGCGGGCGTCTACGCCTTCGACACCGCGGCGCTGCGCTCGGCGCTGAACCGGTTGAGCTCCAACAACGCCCAGCAGGAGCTCTACCTGACCGACGTCATCGCCATCCTGCGCGGCGACGGCCTGGCCATCCACGCCCGCCACGTCGACGACAGCGCGCTGGTGGCCGGCGTCAACAACCGCGTCCAGCTCGCCCAGCTGGGCGCCGAGCTCAACCGCCGCATCATCGCGGCCCACCAGATGGCCGGCGTCACCGTCGTCGACCCCGCCACCACCTGGATCGACGTCGACGTCACGATCGGTCGCGACACCGTCGTCCACCCGGGCACGCAGCTGCTGGGCCGCACCCAGGTCGGCGCGCATTGCGTCGTCGGGCCGGACACCACCCTGACCGACGTCAGCGTCGGTGACGGCGCCTCGGTGGTGCGCACCCACGGCACGTCGTCGTCCATCGGGGCCGGCGCGACCGTCGGCCCCTTCACCTACCTGCGGCCGGGCACCGTGCTGGGCGACGACGGCAAGCTCGGGGCGTTCGTCGAGACCAAGAACGCCACCATCGGCACCGGGTCCAAGGTGCCGCACCTGACCTACGTCGGGGACGCCGACATCGGCGAACACAGCAACATCGGCGCGTCCAGCGTGTTCGTCAACTACGACGGCGAATCGAAGCGGCGGACCACCATCGGCTCGCACGTGCGCACCGGCTCGGACACCATGTTCGTGGCGCCGGTGACGGTCGGCGACGGCGCCTACACCGGCGCGGGCACGGTGGTGCGCAACGACGTCCCACCCGGGACCCTGGCGGTCTCCGCCGGTCCGCAGCGCAACATCGAGGGTTGGGTGCGGCGCAAGCGCCCCGGCAGTGCGGCCGCGCAAGCGGCCGAGGCCGCCGAGAAAGCCGCCGGTCAAACCGCCACAGCGGGCCCCGCGCCAGAAGCCGACTAGACACCGTGCATTCGTTCGCTGGCAACCCGGCCACATTTCCGTACGATTCGCCTCGTACGATGGGGCGTTCCATTCCCCACCCCGATATGGCGAGGGCAGTGCGTTGAGCCACGACTGGACCGATAACCGCAAAAATTTGATGCTCTTCTCCGGCCGTGCGCATCCGGAGCTGGCGGAGCAGGTGGCCAAGGAGCTCGACGTCCACGTCACCGCTCAGACGGCGCGCGAGTTCGCCAACGGCGAGATCTTCGTGCGGTTCCACGAATCCGTGCGCGGCTGCGACGCGTTCGTCCTGCAGTCGGCGCCGGATCCGGTCAACAACTGGCTGATGGAACAGCTGATCATGATCGACGCCCTCAAGCGGGGCAGCGCCAAGCGGATCACCGCCGTCATGCCGTTCTACCCGTACGCCCGGCAGGACAAGAAGCACCGGGGTCGCGAGCCGATCTCGGCGCGGCTGGTCGCGGACCTGCTCAAGACCGCGGGCGCGGACCGGATCGTTACCGTCGACCTGCACACCGACCAGATCCAGGGCTTCTTCGACGGACCCGTCGACCACATGCGGGGACAGAATCTGCTGACCGGCTACATCCGCGACAACTACCCCGACGGCAACATGGTGGTCGTCTCGCCCGACTCCGGCCGGGTGCGCATCGCCGAGAAATGGGCCGACGCGCTGGGCGGCGTCCCGCTGGCCTTCATCCACAAGACCCGCGACCCGCGGGTGCCCAACCAGGTAGTGTCCAACCGCGTCGTCGGCGAGGTGGCCGGCCGCACCTGCGTGCTGATCGACGACATGATCGACACCGGTGGCACCATCGCCGGCGCGGTCAAGTTGCTGCGCGACGAGGGCGCCGGTGACGTGATCATCGCGGCGACCCACGGCGTGCTCTCCGATCCGGCCGCCGAGCGGCTGGCCGCCTGCGGCGCCCGGGAAGTGATCGTGACGAACACCCTGCCCATCGGCGAGGAGAAGCGCTTCCCGCAGCTGACCGTGCTGTCGATCGCGCCGCTACTGGCCAGCACCATCCGCGCCGTATTCGAAAACGGCTCGGTCACAGGGCTTTTCGACGGAGACGCCTAGATGGCCGACTCTGTCATCTACCACAACCCCAAATGCAGCACCTCCCGTAAGACGCTGGACCTGTTGCGCGACAACGGCATTGAGCCCACCGTCGTCCAATACCTCAAGACCCCGCCGTCGCGTGGCGAGCTGGTGAAGATGATCCGCGACGCCGGCATCGACGTGCGCACCGCGGTGCGCAGGCGGGAAGCCCTCTACGACGAGCTCAACCTCGCCGACGCCACCGACGATCAGTTGCTCGACGCCATGGTCGAACACCCCATCCTCATCGAACGCCCCTTCGTCGTCACCCCGAAGGGCACTCGGCTGGCCCGCCCGATCGACGCGGTCCGCGAGATTCTGTGACTCGGCTCGGCCGGCGCATGGCCGCTGCCGCGATGATTGCGGCGGCTTTCTCGTCCGGCGGCTGTGCACCGAAACCGACTGACTACCAATCGATCCTGTCGACGACGTCGACGGCGACGACGACCAAGCCGGCCGAGAAGCCGGTTCCGTTGTCGCAGTATCTGCAGGGCATCGGGGTGACCGGGGAACCGGTGGCACCGGGTTCGCTGCCCGACCTGACGGTGTCGATACCGACACCGCCGGGCTGGTCGCCGTTCACCAGCCCGAACATCAGCCCACAAACGCTGATCATCTCCCAAGGCGGCAAATTTCCGACGGCGCGCCTGGTGGTGTTCAAGCTCAACGGCGAGTTCGACCCGGCCCAGGTGATCAAGCACGGCAACGACGACGCGCAACTGTTCCCGAACTTCAAGCAGCTGGACGCCTCCGGCAAGCCCTACAACGGCTTTCCCTCCTCGATGATCCAGGGCAGCTACGACCTCGAGGGTGGCATGCGGCTGCACAGCTGGAACCGCATCGTCATCGCGACCGGATCGCCACCCGCCCACCAGCGGTACCTGGTGCAGCTGACCATCACCGGCTTCGCCGATCAGGCCGCCGCGCAGTCAACCGACATCAACACGATCATCAACGGATTCGTGGTCGCGGCAAAGTGATTCAAGCGCGGCGACCGGCTTCTTGAACGAGCTGGACCCGGGACGTCAGGCCGAGCTTGGCGTAGACGTGCGTCAGGTGGGTCTGCACGGTGCGCGGTGAGATGAACAGCCGGGCCCCGATCTCCTTGTTGCCCAAGCCTTCCTGCACCAGGCGCACCACATCGGTTTCCATCGGAGTCAGGGAGTCCCAGCCGGTGGCCGGGCGCCTCCGCTCGCCGCGGCCACGTTGGGCGTAGGCGATCGCTTCCTCGGTGGATAAAGCGGCCCCCTCGGCCCAGGCGGCGTCAAAGTCTGTCTGTTCCAGTGCTTCCCGGATCTTCGCCACGGTGGACGCGTACCCTGTCTCATACATCGGGAAGCGAGGGTGGTCCATCCGCTGCCGTATGGTCTCCGCTGCGCCCAACAGACGCGCCGCGTGCTGGTGACTGCCGTTGGCGGCGGCCAAGCGGGCAAGACATTCCAAGGCGTCGTCAACATGCAAATATCCGAGGGTGCCGTCGGCGATCGTGAGAGCCTCGTGAGCGTCACGCTCGGCCTGCCCCGGGTCACCTTGGGCCATCGCAATGTAGGCGCGTACTACCAGCGCCGGCACTCGTTGCCAGCCCGGTGTCAGTGCGATGTTCTCGTCGGCCCAGCGGCGCGCTGTGGGCACATCACCGCTTGCTAAGGCCGCCTGGGCGAGCGGGGCGGTGGATCTGGTGAACACTTCCCGCAGCGGATTGCTGTGCTCCCATGCCATCTCGCAGAACCGCATTGCCGAAGACCCATCACCGGAGGCCAACGCGGCGTCAGCCAGGACCGCGTACACCGAGTCTTCGGAAACTCCACCCAGCACCTCTGCGGCTACCCCCGCGGATTGCCCCGCTGCGTGTGCGGCCGGCCCGTGCCCTTGGCGGGCCAGTACCACGCCATGCACCAGGCATCCATAAGCATTCATCAACACATCCCCGGCCTCCGCGGCCTCTATAGCCAAGCAACGTGCGATTTCGGCCGCTTCGGCAAGGTTTCCCTGCATCATCAGCGCTACGACGAGCCAGGTTCGGCAGTTCCGTGAGTAGAACCGATCGCCGAGCGCATCGGCGAGGTCGCGTCCTTCCTCGGCGGCCGCACGTGCTGCGGTCGGTTCACCGGACATGGCGCCAACCGTCGCCTGGTGGCTCAAGATTTGGCATAGAGTCCACCGGTCTCCAGCCGCGCGGACCAGTTCGGTTGCTTCGGCGAAGTAGCGCTGGACCACATCGGGCGTGTAGACGGCGCTCATCCCGCATGTGATGAGGGCGCGGGTGATCAATGCCGGGTCGTTGAGCTGACGAGCGACGCCCAATGCGTCCTGTGCAGCACTCAATTCCGTTGGAAGGCCCAACCAAGCAGCGAGGAACTGCCGCTCGATCACCGCACCTGCCCGCACGGCAGGTGTGATAGGCAAGGGCCCTTCGTCAGTCAAGACAGCGTCCAAACCCGCCAGTGCTTCACCGACGCGGCCGGCCCGCAACCACAGTGGTTGCAGCGAAAGGATCAGCCGCATCGCTGTTTCGATGTCCGAGTTCTCTCGGCTCCAACCGTAAGCGGTTCGTAGATTCTCGATTTCCCGTTGCGCCCAACGTAATAGCGGATCGACACCGGCCAGCCCCTGAGTCCCGAATGCGATAGCCCTGGTGGTGTAGTAGTCACGGTGGCGGGTGCGCACCTGGTCGGCCTCGCCGGACTCGCCGAGTTTTTCTTGCGCGTACTGGCGTACGGTTTCCAGCAAGCGGTATCGCATGCCGGTGCCGGTGTCGTCGGCGACTACCAAAGATTTGTCCACCAAAAGGCTTAGCTGGTCCAGCAATTGATACCGCTCCACCTCGCCGTCGGCGCCGACGGATTGGGCGGCATCGAGGTCGAAGCCACCGGCGAACACCGCCAGCCTTCGAAACAGCACCTTCTCAGGCTCGGTGAGCAGCGCATGCGACCAATCCACCGACGCTCGCAGCGTCTGCTGGCGGCGCACCGCGGTGCGTGCACCTCCGGTCAGCAGACGAAACCGGTCATGCAGGCTGTCCAAGATCTGGTCAGGCGACAGCGCGCGAACCCGTGCCGCGGCAAGCTCGATCGCCAGTGGCATGCCATCCAAGCGGGCGCAGATTTCGGTCACCTGCGCGGTGTTGTCCTTGTCCACAACGAACCCGGGGCGCGCCCGACGGGCACGGTCGGTGAACAGCTCGATCGCTTCGTCGTTGAGAGACAGTGAAGGGACCCGCCACGTCAGTTCGCCGGCCACTCCGAGCGGTTCCCGGCTGGTCGTCAGAATCGCCAGATGTGGGCATGCCGCAAGTAACTCGACGACCATCGCTACGCATGCGTCGAGCAGATGCTCACAGTTGTCCAGCACCAGCAACATCCGTTTGTCGCCGAAGAACCGTAAGAGCAGGTCCATCGTGGAGCGGCCAGGCTGATCGGGCAGCCCTAAGGTGCGGGCGACTGTCAATGGCGCCACAGCAGAATTGGTGATGGGGGCCAGGTCGACGTACCAGATCCCATCGGAAAATTCGCCGTTAAGTGCAGCGGCGACTTCCACGGAAAGCCTGGTCTTGCCCGCGCCGCCCGCGCCGGTCAAGGTGACCAGCCGGTTGCCGCCAACCAGTTGCTCCAACTCCCTCATTTGCTCTTGGCGCCCGATAAAATTGGTTAGCTGTGCCGGAAGGTTGTGCGACGCAACCACAGTGCGCACCCGAAGCGGCGGGAAGTCATTGCGCAGATCCGGGTGGCACACTTGGACAACACGCTCCGGACGCGGTACATCGCGCAACGGGTAGCTACCCAGGTCGGCGAGCCACACGCCGTCGGGCAGCCGGTCCACCACCATCGATTCGGTCGCGCCCGACAACACGGTCTGCCCTCCGTGCGCGAGATCGCGCAACCGCGCGGTGCGATTGATCGTCGGGCCCGCGTAGTTGGCGTCGTCGCGCAATTGGATTTCGCCGGTGTGTATGCCGATGCGTACCCGGATGGGCGCCAACGGGGCGCGCTGCAACTCCAGCGCACACGCCACCGCATCCGATGCCCGGGCAAAGGCGGCCACAAAGCTATCGCCCTCACCCTGTTCGAGCGGGCGCACCCCGTCATGCGCCGCGACCGACTCGTTCACGATTTTGTTCAGCTGAGCCAGCGCGTCGGTCATTTGTGTGGGTTGCGTTTCCCACAGCCGCGTCGAGCCCTCGACATCGGCCAGCAGCAATGTCACCGTTCCGGTCGGCAGCAACTCGACCACGCCCAAATCGTCCCAGGTTAGCGGCGTTATCTCCGCGTGTTGGCTCATGTTAGCCAGGATTGCGCCCTCGACGGGGCAAAACATCGGCCAATGCGCGCAGATCCACCACGGGCGGGCATCCGGATCTACGACCCCCGGGCGCGCAGATATGCGCGCCGCGGCGGATGGTCTTCGCCGCGCCGGGCCGGATAGTCGACTCAACCCGACCGAGGAGACCCCGATGACAATCGCCCAAACGACCACCCGCCCGAACGTTTTCGACGCCGGCCTGCCCGTCATCGCCTACGACCACCTCACCGACCCCGACGACGCGCACCGCATCATCGACGCCGCCCGCGAGCTGTCGCCGATCGCCATCGGCCCGCACGGGCCGGAAGTGCTCAGCTACGAACTGGTTCGAACCGTGTTGCGCGACAGCAGATTCGTCACCGCGCGCGGCCTCGGGCTCGACCTGCAGGGCGTCACCTCCGGCCCGCTGTGGGACCGGGCGATCAGCAATATCCTCGGGCTCGACGGCGAGGCGCATCACCGGCTGCGCCGGCTGGTGTCGAAGGCGTTCGCACCCCGGGGCGCCGAGCGGCTGCGCACCCTGGTCCGCGAGATCATCACCGGCCTGGTCGAGCCGCTCACGGCCGCGGGCCACTGCGACGTCGTCTCCGACATCGCCCGCCGCTACCCCACGCCGGTCATCTGCGCGCTGCTGGGCGCACCGCCCGAGGACTGGCACTTGTTCAGCGACTGGACCGATGACATCAAGAAGATCTTCGACTGGAACGTCGCCGAGGACGGCCCGGCGATCCTGGCTGCGTGGGATCAGCTCGACGCCTATCTCGAGGAGCTGATCGCCCGGCGACGCGCATCGCTGTCCGACGACCTGATCTCCGAGCTCATCCGCACCGAAGACGACGGTGACCGGCTGACCCACGACGAGCTACTCATGCTGTGCGCGACGCTGCTCGGCGCCGGTACCGACACCACGCGCAACCAGCTGGCCGCCGCGGTGCAGACGCTGGCCGCTCACCCCGACCAGTGGGAGTTGCTGGCCCGGCGCCCCGAGCTTGCCGCCAACGCGGTCCATGAGCTGATGCGTTACTCCCCAATCATTTTCGGCACCATTCGGCAGACGGCCGAAGACGTCGAGCTGGCCGGAGTCTGCATTCCGGCCGGCACTCTGGTGCTGGCCAACACCGCCGCGGCCAACCGCGACGCGAGCGTGTACGACCGGCCCGAGCGCGTCGACATCACCCGCGAGGACCCTCCGGCGATGCTCACCTTCGGCGGCGGTGTGCACTACTGCCTCGGCGCGCACCTCGCGCGCCTGGAACTGACCGAGGCGCTGCGGGTGATCACCCGCCGCATGCCCAACCCCCGCCGCACCGGCCCGGCCCCATGGAAGGCCATCAGCGGAATCACCGGGCCCATGACCCTGCCGCTGGAGTTCGATGTCGCTACTGTTCAGTCATGACTGGCTGGACCGCCGCAGATCTCCCGTCGTTCGCCGAACGGACCGTCATCATCACCGGCGCCAACAGCGGGCTGGGCTTCGTGACCGCCCGCGAGCTGGCGCGACGAGGGGCCACGATCATCATGGCCGTGCGCAACATCCGCAAGGGCGAGACCGCCGCCCGACAGATGGCCGGCCAGGTCGAGGTGCGTGAGCTCGACCTGCAGGAACTGTCGTCGGTGCACCGGTTCGCCGACGGGGTGAGCCAGGCCGACGTGCTGATCAACAACGCCGGCATCATGGCCGCCCCCTTCGCGCTGACGGTCGACGGCTTCGAGACCCAGATCGGCACCAATCACCTCGGCCATTTCGCGCTGACCAACCTGCTGCTGCCCAAGCTCACGGATCGGGTGGTCACGGTGTCGTCGATGGCGCACTGGCCGGGAAGCATCAACCTCGACGACCTGAATTGGCAGCACCGGCGGTACTCGCCGTGGCTGGCCTACAGCCAGTCCAAGCTCGCCAACCTGCTGTTCACCAGCGAGCTGCAGCGCCGCCTGACCGCCGCCGGCTCCCCACTGCGCGCGATCGCCGCCCACCCCGGCTACTCGCACACCAACCTGCAGGGCGCCTCCGGGCGCAAACTCGGTGACACGCTGATGTCGGCCGTCACCCGGGTGGTCGCCACCAACGCCGACTTCGGCGCCCGCCAAACGCTGTACGCGGCGTCCCAGGATCTGCCCGGGGACACCTTCGTGGGTCCCCGCTTCGGCCAGATGGGGCGCACCCAACCGGTTGCGCGCAGCCGCCGCGCCCGGGACACCGCCACCGCCGCGGCGCTGTGGTCGCTGTCCGAGCAGCTCACCAAGACCAAATTTCCCCTCTGAGGTGCGGATGCGCTAACCTGGCCGGGCGTCACGGCGAGGGTGGCTGGCTGACCAGCACCGTTATCGACGGAGACCGACGAATCGTCGCGACCCCGGCCGTGCCCCGACACACAGGCGAGCACACAGGAGCGACACGATGGCCAAGCAAGCACTCAACCAGTTGAAGGTCGCCGTTCGCGGCGAGACCGGCAAGGGTGCGTCCCGGCGAGCCCGCCGCGACGGCAAGATCCCGGCCGTCCTCTACGGCCACGGCACCGACCCGCAGCACCTGGAGCTCCCCGGCCACGACTTCGCCGCGGTGCTGCGCCACGCCGGCACCAACGCCGTGCTGACCCTCGACATCGAGGGCTCCGAGCAGCTGGCCTTGACCAAGTCGCTCGACATCCACCCCATCCGCCGCACCATTCAGCACGCCGACCTGCTGGTCGTGCGTCGCGGCGAGAAGGTCGTCGTCGAGGTCACCGTTGTGGTGGAGGGCGAGGCCGTGCCCGGCACGCTGGTGACCCAGGAGGCCAGCGCCATCGAGATCGAGGCCGAGGCCCTGTCGATTCCCGAGCAGCTGACGGTGTCGGTCGAGGGCGCCGAGCCCGGCACCCAGTTCACGGCCGGACAGATCACCCTGCCCAGCGGCGTCAACCTGATCTCCGACCCCGAGACCCTGGTGGTCAACGTGGTCACCGCGCCGACGGCAGAGGAGCTCGAAGCCGAGGGCGCGGGCGAGGTCACCGAGGAAGCCGCGGCCGCCGAGGGCGAAGCAGAGGCCGAGGCTGGCGACGACGAGGCCGCCGAAGCCGAGTCCGAGTAGGCGGATCACAACGTGGCCGAGCCGTTGCTGGTGGTCGGCCTGGGCAATCCCGGAGACAACTACGCCCGGACCCGGCACAACGTCGGGTTCATGGTCGCCGACCTGCTCGCGGCCCGGATGGGTTCGAAGTTCAAGGCGCACAAGCGGTCCGGCGCCGAGATCGTCAGCGGCCGGCTCGCCGGGCGCTCGGTGGTGGTGGCCAAGCCGCGCTGCTACATGAACGAATCCGGCCGTCAGGTCGGCCCGTTGGCGAAGTTCTACTCGGTGACACCGGGCGACCTCATCGTCATCCACGACGACCTCGACTTGGACTTTGGGCGCATTCGGCTCAAGATCGGCGGCGGCGAAGGCGGCCACAACGGTCTGCGCTCGGTCGCTAACGCCTTGGGCAGCAAGGACTTTCAACGGGTCCGCATCGGTATCGGTCGCCCGCCGGGACGCAAGGACCCGGCGGCGTTCGTGTTGGAAGCCTTCAGCGCCGCCGAGCGCGCCGAGGTTCCCACCATCTGCGAGCAGGCCGCCGATGCCACCAAGTTGCTGATCGACGTGGGGCTAGAGCCCGCGCAGAACCAGGTTCACGCCTGGTAGCCCGGCCACCGCGAGCAGACGCGAAAGCACCCGACACGCCGCAGCTTTGCGTGCTTTTGTGTCTGCTCGCCGGGCTAGGTGACCAGGCTGACGGACGTCGACCGGCGCAGCTTGCCCGACGGCGTCTTCGGAATGGTGCCCGGCCCGAGCACCACCACGTTGCGCGGCCGCACGTCGACCTCGGCCACCACCTCCCGGGCGACCTGGTGCTCGATGCGGCGCACCTCGGCCTGGTCCTGGAAGGCGTTGGACTCCACCGCCACGGCGAACGTCTCGCGGGAGTGGCCGGCGTCCAGCCGCACCGCAACGGCGCAGCCGGGCCGCACGCCCTCGACGCGGCAGGCGGCGCGCTCGATGTCGGTGGGATAGATGTTGCGGCCCGCCATGATGATGACGTCCTTGACGCGGCCGCAGACCACGACGTGGCCCTCCTCGGTCAGGTAGCCCAAATCACCGGTGTCATACCAGCCGTTCTCGTCCTGGGCCGAGATGAAACCGCCCATGGTTAGGTAGCCGGGCGTCAGCGACTCGCCGCGCAGCTCGATGACGCCCACGCCGCGGGCGGGCATCACGTCGCCGTTCTCGTCGATGATGCGCGCCTCGAGGTCTTGCAACAGCGGCCCGAGCGTGGCCAGCCGGCGGGTGTTGCCCTTGGTGGCCGGGACGGCGCGGCGCAGCGCGGCCAGCAGGTCGGCGTCGACCTCGTCGACGACCAGACCGGCGTTGCACTCCGAAAACGACACGGCCAGCGTGGTTTCGGCCATGCCGTAGGCGGGCAGGATCGCCGAGGGCCGCAGGCCGAACGGCGCGCCGGCATCCAGCAGGTCCTCGACGTCGGCGGGTTCGACGGGCTCGGCGCCGGACAGCGCGAACCGCAGTGTGGACAGGTCGAAGTCGCCGGGCTTGGCGTTGCGGCGCAACCGCTTGGCCAGCAGCGCGTAGGCGAAGTTGGGCGCCGCGGTCATGGTGCCCTTGTACTTGTCGATGAGCTTGGCCCACAGCAGCGTGTCGCGCAGGAAGTCCATCGGGGTGACCTTGACCAGCTCGGCGCCGAAGTACATGGGGATGGTCAGGAAGCCGACCATGCCCATGTCGTGGAAGCAGGGCAGCCAGCTGACCATGACGTCCTTGGTGACGTCGTACTGGGCGCCGATGAACATCGCCTCGGCGTTGGAGTAGATGTTGCGGTGGGTGATCTGCACCGCCTTGGGGGATCCGGTGGACCCCGACGTCAGCTGCATCAGCGCGAGCGCGTCCTCGCCGACCTCGACGGGGTCGATCGGCTCCGCGGCGAGCAGGTCAGCGACGGTGACGACCTGGATTCCCTTCTCCTGCAGCACCGGAATGGCCACCAGGAAGGGCTCCGAGACGACGACGGCCTTCGCCTCGATCATGCCGATGACGTTCATGGTGTCCTCGGCCCACACGGCCAAGTCCGTGCGCGGCGTGGGCTGGTGCAGCATGGTCAGGCTGGCCCCGCGCATCCACAGGCCCTGCGCCGTCGGCGCGATCTCCACCGGATAACCGGCGAGCACGCCGACCGCGTCGCCCGGCCCGATGCCGGCGGCGGCCAGGCCGCCGGCGATGCGGCGCGCGCGCTCGTGGACCTCGCCCCAGGTGTGGCGGACCGGTTCGTGGGGTTCACCGGTGACCATGCCCGTCGTCGCGGACCGGGCATTGCGGTACATCTTCTCGGTAAACCTGCTCACAGAGTCCTCCTCGGTTCCAGCCCTCGTCCCAACGCCCGGAATCTCATGTTCCGCCCGGTGGCCAACACTTCGCCGCAAGCACGTAAACACGGTTGGGCGGCGGTTAGGTCTCGGATCGGTGATGCGTCCACACCCGCCATGACGAGGCGGCGGTCGCCGGCCCGATGAGCGCGAAACGGGCCCGGGAAAACTCGGCGGGGCCCATGAATTAATCGTCCGCCGGAGCGCCCGGCGGACGATGCAATTAAGTGATCTTGCTCAACGGATCCCGTCACCGCGGATCATCTTAAACTCCTCTTAGGGACGCGCCAAACCAATGCGCAAAATGGGAAAAGATTCACACTTCGGTGGGTGCGGGAACCACCCGCGCGCCGGCCACCGGCCCGCTGGCCACCCGCACCGTGCGGCACACGCCCGCCCCGGACACCTCGGTGCCGACGTCGACCGCCGCGGCCGCCGACGCGCACAGGAAGGCGCACGTCGGGCCCGACCCGGACACGATGCCCGCCAGCGCCCCGGCCGCCACCCCCGCGCGCAACGTCCGGCGCAGCCCCGGGTTCAGGCTCACGGCCGCCGCCTGCATCTCATTGCCCAGCAGCGGGGCCAACCGCTCGGCATCGCCGGCGGCCAGGGCGGCCAGCACCGGCCCGGGCGCGGGCAGCCGCGGCGGATCGCCCGCCTCGCGGAGCCGGTCCAATTCGGTGAACACCGCCGGCGTCAGCAGCTCTCCGTCGGCGAACGCCAGTACCCAATGAAAGGTGTTGCGGGACAACACCGTCGCCAACTCCTCGCCGCGACCGGTGCCCAACGCGGTGCCGCCGTGCAGCGCGAACGGCACATCGCTGCCTAACCGCGCGGCCAGCATGCGCAGGTCGCGGCGGGGCACGTTGAGTTCCCACAACGAGTTCATCGCGACCAGCACGGCCGCCGCGTCGGCGCTGCCCCCGGCCATGCCGCCGGCCACCGGAATGGATTTGTCGATCATGATCGACACGTCCGGCGCCCGGCCGACGTGTTCGGCCATCAGCTCGGCGGCCTGCCAGGCGAGGTTGCGTTCGTCGGTGGGCAGCTTCTCGGCGCCCTCGCCGACGATGTCGAGCGACAGCACGTCGGCGTTGCGGACCGTCACCTCGTCGAGCAGCGACACGGCCTGAAAAATCGTGTTCAGCTCGTGGTAGCCGTCCTCGCGGCGGTCACCGACCGCCAAGTAGAGGTTGACTTTTCCGGGCACCCGAACGGTGACCGACCCGGTGGGCACCCACTGCGCGGCGGTATTGCCGTCAGACATTCTCAGCCACCGCAGCAGACTATCGCTGCTCGGAGCCAACCAACGCAACGGCGCCTTCGGCGGCTTACCGTCAGCCGGCCGAGGCGCCCTGTTCGGCGATGCGGGGAGTCGCCTCGGGCGTGGCGTGGGATCGATCCGCGGAGCGCTGCAGCAACCGCACGAAGTCGTCGATCGACAGCGTCTCGCCGCGGCGCGCCGGGTCGATGCTGGCCGCCAGCAACCGATCCGCCGATTCGTTGCCCGAGCCGGCCCAGTCCACGAACGCGTTGCGGCACGTCTTGCGGCGCTGCCCGAACGCGATGTCGATCAGTGCGAAGACCTGGCGCCGGAAGCCCTCGTCGGTGGGCCATGGCGAGGTCGCGTATCGGTCGATGCGTACCAGCCCGGAGTAGACCCGCGGGATCGGCCAGAAGACCGTCGGCGACACCATGCCGCAACGACGAACCTGGCCAAAAAAGCGCACCTTGACGCTGGGCACGCCGTACTCCTTGCCGCCGGGCTCGGCGGCCAGCCGCTCGGCGACCTCGGCCTGCACCATCACCGTCATGGTGCGAATGGACGGGAACTCGGCGAGCAGGTGCAACAGCGCCGGGACGGCGACGTTGTACGGCAGGTTCGCGACCACGGCGGTCGGCCCAGTGGCCACCTCGTCGCGGCGGAGGGTCAGGACGTCGCGGTTGACCACCGTCAGACGCTGGCTCTCGCTGTTGGAATGCTCGGCGACGGTCTGGGGCAGCCGTTCGGCCAGCACCGGGTCGATCTCGACGGCGGTCACGGCGGCGCCACGGTCGAGCAGGGCCAGGGTCAGCGACCCCAGACCCGGCCCGACTTCCAGGACGTGATCAGCCCGGCTGACCCCGGAGGTCGAGACTATCCGGCGCACCGTGTTGGCGTCGTGGACGAAATTCTGGCCCAGCGATTTCCGTGGCCGAAATTCGAGTTCTTTGGCCAGCCGCCTGATCTCGGTGCGCCCGAGTAGCCGGATGGTCAGCGCGCACCAGCTCTTCCGCTGCACACTGGCCACGCACCCCAACCCTGGCGCTCACGGGTCACCTCGGCGACGGTGATCTGCTCCTCGCGGGTGGCGAGGTCGGCGCGGGCGGCGAACCGCAACCCGCCGTTTCGCTCCCACGTGCCCTGGTCGAACTGCACACCGCCGTAGTACCCGTTTCCGGTGTTGATAGCCCAGTTTCCGCCGGCTTCGCAACCCGCGATCGCGTCCCAGATGGAGCCGTCGCTGACCGGAGGCACCTCGGTGCCGGGCTTGGTGCCGATGCGGACCACCGAGTCGCGGGCGGGCGTGATCACCGTGTTGGCGATCGGCAGCCGGCCGGTCTCGACGCCGTTGACCGTGGCCACCGAGAAGGTGACGTCCTGCGTGCCCGGGCTGCCTGGATCCTCGACGACCTGGCGGCTCATGTTCAGGCCCGGATCTTCGATGCGACGGGCGTTGGGGGGCAGCGGGATCCGCTCGGTCACCTGCTGGATCCGGTTACGCGTCACCTGAACTTCCATGCCGTCGACGATGGGCGCCGACGCGGCCGGCACCACCTGGTCGCTGTCGAGCAGCGGCGCGCCGGCGGCGCTCAGCAGGCCGGCGACGTTCGGTGCCGCCAGGTGCACCGTGCGGATCGCACCCGCGTCGTTGATGCGGACGGTCTTGGCACTGACGACGGGCAGCGCCATCCCGGCCAGCGGAACGCGGCTGCCGCGGTTGGCCGCGGCCGGGGCGGTGTCGGTCATCGCCAGCTGGGCCAGCGCCTCGTCGACGGTGGAAGCGGTGGTCCACACCTGCTTGGTGTCATGGCCGTCCAGCGAGATCTGCAGGGGGCGGCTGCGCCGCAGCACGATCTTGCTGGCGTCGTGCACCGTGACATCACCGGCGGGGTACAGGTCGTCACGCTCGTCGATGGCGAAACCGTTCTCTTCGACGACGTCGATGACCCGGGACTTCATGGTGGTGACCTTGATGGCCACCCCGTCGACGGTCAGCGTGACCGTCTTGCACACCGATACCGCGTATCCGCCCGCGAATGCCAGGACTACCAGCAGCCCTCCGACCACGAGCCGCAACATCGGCGAAGGATTCTGATGAAGTTTTGTCAATACACTCAACGCGCGTTACCCAACCCTCAACAACCCACTCATTCGGCAGCAAGTCACAAATTAAGGGCCCGTAGGCCCAACCGTTCGATCACAAGACGGTAACGAACCGGTCAAGGTTGGGCAACTCCGACGCGGCGAATTTAAACCAAATCGCCTGGTCGTTTACCTCACACTGTGACCAATCCGTACACCCGTTGAGCATTACTCGTCGTTATCTCGGCCAGCTCTTCCGGGTGGCGATCCACCAGCTCGGCGATCGCCCGAACAGTATAAGGAAGGCAATACGGTTCATTCGCCGTCCCCCGATAGGGATGGGGTGTCAAGAATGGCGCATCGGTCTCCACCAACAGCTGTTCAGGCGGTATCAGCGGAACGGCTTCGCGCAGCGCGTGCGCGTTGCGGAAACTCGCGGTGCCCGACAGGCTCA